>CAZIVQ010000276.1:0-5978 GCA_964542415.1 uncultured Bacteroidia bacterium
GCAAGTACACTTGCTAAATTTAATGAAATTAGGCAAGTGTACTTGCTAAAGTAAGAAAAATAATGCGCATTCCCCCTGGCTCGCGCCGGAATCCTTCCGCTGCGACCGAACCGCCGCCGTAGGCGAAGGAGCAGCGCTTCGACCTCTCCGACCTGTCGGCCTAAGGCGGATCGTCGAAGCCGGTAGCCCTGGAGACGCCGCCCTCCATGCATCCCCGGCCCAGCTTTGTGCCCTGTTGGCTCCCCCTCAGCGCACGAAATAAAAGTACGCCATCAGCGAAACCCCCTGCATGCGAAATTGGAGGAATTCATGGTTCACCAGGGGATTGCGGGGGCCATAGTAGCGGGCGGCCAGCAGCCAACGACCTTTTTCCAGGCCCAGGCCAGCCAGGATGGGGGCAGTAGTATGAATGGCGAATTGGGCGTGCCCTTCATCTACGATCAGTTGGCTGTTGAAATCGTATTCCAAGCAGGTGCCTGCCTCAATCATCAGGCGGGTACCTTTGATCGGGACAAAATGCCGGATCATCAAAGCGCCTTGCAAGGCGAGGTAGTCCACCTGGGCGTCGTAGACCGTAGCGAAGGCGTTGCTGTTGTACACAAAATCTCCGCTGACCTGATGGTTCCGCAGGGAGGCCTCCAGGAGAAAAGCCCAGCGCTGATGCCGCGCCCGGGGCGTAAGTTCGATCAGGGCAGCATAGCGCCCCCCGATCGTTTGGCCAAAATTGCCGCCGACAAAGCTAAGCGTGTTGCCCTCCACGCCTAGCCCCACGGCCGCCCGCAGGGTCACCGCCCGGGGCCGGTCCTTGAACACAATCGCCTTGCCCCAGCAGGCATTGAGTTCGACAAAAAAGTCGACCAGGTCCTTATGCTTGTAGTCGGTCTGCATCAGGCCGATCTCTTCTTCACAGCCACTTTGGTTGTAGAGCCGCTGCAACTGCCCGCGATAGCTTACATTTTGGGTGATCCCTTTGTGCATCACCCCTACGCGGTCTTTGTAATACTTCAGGTATTCTTTGAAAACCAGCGGTTCGAGGGTGTCGCCCGCCACCTGAAAGAAAAACCGTTGCAGGTCACTTTCACGGTAGAAAAACAAGGCAGCATGGGCGTCGACCAGGACTTTAAGAAATACCGTGTCTTGCCGCCATTTGGGCTCAGCCTGCTCATCGAGCCGATCGGGCCGGGGCGAACTCTGGTCGATCCAGATGAGGGCGCTGCGGTAAGGGGGGTAGCCTTCCACCCCAAATTCGCGGATTTCCAGCGGGCTCGCCGTCTGGATGGCCCCTCCCGCTTCCAATTGGTAGCGGATTTCACGCGGGTTGTTCTGCCAGTCCTTGTTGTCGATTAAACAAGCCTGCCGCTCACCCGCAGCCGTGATCACGTAGCCCGCTTCGAGTTGCCCCCATGCAGGCGTCAGGACGAGAAAAAAGCTCAGAAGACCGAGCAGGGTTCGGAGGGCGGGCTGCCTGAGGGGGAAATGTTGTTTCATGTTGGTTTGTTGGGGAAAAGAGAAAAATCAATCTATCGGGTAAAGTTTGGTTAAATATCGCATTTTTGGCGTAAATGGAATGAAAAAAGCATCATTGTCCTATGACTAAGGGCCAAAGCGTGACCCTTTGCTTACCCCAGGGAGAATTGACGCTTTACACCTTCAGCAACCTGTACCAGTTCAGCCAAGCCATCCCCATAACCATTGGCCCCGACCCGATTACCCTCCGGCTTAAAACGGGATACTAAATAGTGCTTACGGCGTAAGCACTAGGTTGGAAGACTCCGCTCTGCGGGAGATGCCGGGAGACCGGAGTCTCCGGAACTACCTTCTTCGACGATCCGCCTTAGGCCGACAGGTCGGAGACGTCGAAGAACCCGTTCATTTTTGCTTCGCAAAAATATCACACCCTTCGTTGGGCCAGGTCTCCGACCTGTCCGCCTTTGGCGGGACCTGGCCCGGCCTAGGTTGGAAGACTCCGTTCTGCGGGCGATGCCGGCCGGATTACGCCCCTCCTTCTCACGCTTTCAGCTCTACCCTGATCTGCCGCAGGTGCCCGTCGCGGGCAAAGACATGGGCCGATTCCGCTGCGCCCAGGCGCAATCCGTCCAGGGTGCGGGTCTCGTTGGCCTCGGTCAGGTGAACGCAGTTGCGGTGGGAACGCTGGTAGACCACCGGCACCTGACAGTAGGTAAAGCCCAGTTCCCCCGCTTGGAGCGGGAGAGATTGTGCCCTGCCTGCCAGGTCGAAATACGAGAAGGTGCCGGGCTCAGTCAGAAACTCCTTGGGACTGAGAAAAACCGGCGCAAAAGCCAAGCGTCCCTGCTCGACCCGCACCCCCAGCTCCGCCCAGCGGTTGAGCACATCCTCCTTCACCTGCCCGGTCATGCCGGGTTGCTGCGCGCCCTTGTGGGCGGGGGTGTGAGAATACGGATCGGTGGGAAAAGCCCCGTAGAGATCGGGGGATTTATTGATCCCAATCCCGGCCCGGATCTCGTAGTAATGGTCGATCAAGCGCCCGCGCACCGCCGTTTGCTCGGGTGGGGTGGCATAGATCGCCTCTTGGGTGGCCAGCAGCAGCTTCGACACCATGTGCCAGTAGATGCTCCCCAGCCCTTCGTAGCCAAACATGGTGCCCGAGCGGCCGGTAAAGGATTTGTGATCGAACATTTGCTCAAACACCGCCAGGTACGCTTCGAATTCTGCCGCTACCTCCTGCTCGTACCCGGCCGCCGCCAGCTGATGCAGGGTTTGGGCCAGGTCTTGCGCATGGTGAAAATCCCCCGAAAAATGGACTTCCCCCCGGACATCCTGGCTCAGGAGCGAATGGTCTCCAGCCGCCAGCAAGGCTTGGGCCAAGGGTGACTGGGCGACAAAATCAGCTGGCAGCCGGTTTTTTTCCAGAAAGCGGGGCAATTGCCGGTTGGGGTACAGCAGGTAGCTGTACTGGTCGGCCCGGTAAATGGGGCTTTGCTTCAGGGCATCGAGCAGCGCGAGACACGCCTGCCCATCCAGCAAGCCCGAAGACATCGCCGCCACCTGGCCCTCTAGCATTTCGTAGAGGTATGACACCGCCACTTCTTCCTCCCCGATGGTAAGGAGGTTGTAGGCATGGTAGAGGCCATCGGGTCGCTGGTTGAGCCCGATGGTGTGGTCCACATATTTCAGGGCCAGGGAGAAGAAAGCCAGCAGGCGCTCCTCGCTGAGGCGAGTCTGCTGCCCGTTGAAGCCCTGGTAAGCTTGGCTTCGGTAGGCTTCCCCCTGGGTCCCCAGCTCATCGAGCAGCTGCTTGCGTTCGGCATCAGAAAACCGGTTTTGTGTTTTTTCCTGGTGGGCCGCCAACGTGGCCTCAATGCCTTCCAGCAGCCGAGCCACCGGCTCGTTCAGGGTAACCTGCCCCAGCCCCGCCTGGCCGATCAGCGCCTGGCAGAAAGTGAGGTAGCGCCGCAGGTAGCAGAGGGTGACCATCGACACCCCGTTGCCTACCAGGGCGTTGTTGGCATCGTTCCATTCGGGCCGTTGGGTATTGAGCCAAATGCCTGCCTCGGGGACGAAGTTGGAGAGCTTAGTCAGCAAGGAAAGCAGCAATTTTTCGGTCAATGTCGCCCGCACCAGGCTGCCATCGGCGCCGTAGACCAGCTTGCCATCAGCCCCATTGGTCTGGCAGCGCGCTTCGATCTGCTGGTTCAGCGCCTCATCGAACTCGATGGTGTCTTGGGGGTCGCGCAGAATCTCGTGATAAGCTTTGATCCGGTAGGGCACATTGGCATAGACAAAATGCGCTTGCTCCAGCAGCTCTTGCAGCGCGGCCTGATTATGGGCCAGCGAAACCTCCAGCAGCTTCAGCAGGTAAATGATCTGGTGGTCGCCCCAGTAGCCGATGTAGGACCAGGGATCCTCGGGTTCGATCACCTCCCAGTCGATGCCTTCGCGGGTGATGCGGTAGGGATTGTAGCCATCGATGGTCGAGGCATTGACAAATTTAGTGATCATCGCGTTGATGAAACCGGGAAAAGAGTAGGCGAGGGCCTCCCAGTTCTGAAAGATATCGCGCCAGTTGCCTTGATACGCGCGGTTTTTGCTGCCGTCGCGCTTTTTGTTTTCGATGGAAAATTTGTTCCAGGGGCGGCTGGGGTCGCCGTGGCGTCGGCTGAAGGAGAGGGGCAGATATTCGTAGCAGATGCGGATGAGGTCAGGCGCTTGGGTCGCTCCGGCCGCGGCAAGCAGGCTGGGGTAATCGACCGTGGCGGGCAGGCTTTCGAAAAAGGGCGCTTGCTGGCTGAGGAGCTGCGGGCTCACCGTCTGCACGTAGTCGAGCAGGTCGGCCTGATCGATCTGGTATTGGTCTTCGAAGATGCCGCCCCGCATGATGTTGAAGAGTACATTCGAATAATGCCGCCCCACACTCATTTCGTCGCCGGTGAGCTGGAGGCCGTCGGCCATGCCCACCAGCCGCCGCAGCACCTCGCTGCCCCGGGCGATGTCGGCCTCCAAGGCTTCGATCAGGGCCTCCGGATCAGATTGCAGCTGGTCGATCAGCCCCACCACGGCGGTGTGGTCTTGTTCGATTTCACTGACGAGGTACCAGCTGGCCGTGGCCCCAGCTGCCAAGGACAGGGGAGCCTCAATGAAGTAGCTCCCGGCCTCGGCCCGCACCTCAGTTTCGGTTTCGAGGGCCTGCCCCGCCCGGAACCGCGCCAGCTGACGGCTGGACAGCAGGTAATGGGCCGGGGCCAAGCCCTCGGACCAGACCGTGGTCGCCCGCAGGGCCTCACTGGGCTCGGCTTTGTCGACGATCATGGCGCTGAGCAAAAACAGGCCCAGGCCCGTGCTTTCGTCTAGCTCGCTCTTCCGGTAGGCCAGGCAGAGGTTGCTGCGCTCATTCTGCATCACGGTCGAAATCCCGTAAGGCAGCACCTGCTGGAGGCCGTCCAGGATCCGCAGCTCCTGCCGCGAGGTTCCGTTGTTGATGAGTTCGGCACGCTTGACAAAGCCATATTGCTCCGAAAACTGCCAGCGGTAGCGAAAGGTGAGCCCCAAGCTGTGGTTGGTCTCTTCGAACAACAAAGTGTTGCCCAGGCGGTTTTTGTACAGGTTGCGGCTCAGCTCGTAGAGCCCGCGGTAGGCCTGGGAAAAGGGCTCCCAGAGCTGGGCCCGGCCATCTTTCTCGACCCTGAGCAGGGTCCGGCTGCCCACCTGCCCGGAAAGGGCGGTGAGTTTGTCATCAGTATAATAAGGAAACAGCGCGTGAGCTGGATTTTTGCGGCCAGCCGTCAGCCCGCCATGGCTGGAGATGAACAGCCAGTGATCAGAATCGCTGACCAGGGTCATGAAAAATGGCCGCATCGAATCGTAGTTCGATATCTGGTAGAATTGCTCGCCGGCGAGGGTAAGGTACGCGCCGCTAACCGGTCGCTCTGTAGGCTGAAGGGGCGTCTGGCCCAAGTAAAGCTGTGATCCCATAAATCCCGATGTCATAAGAATAAGTAGAGTAGAATAGTGAGAAGGCAATCGCGATGGTAAGGGCGAAAACCCAAGCCCCAAATTAGCAGGAAAATCCAAACGAACCTTATTTGCAGGCAAAGGATGGGAATTACGGCTAAGTTGTTTCTCCTGGAAAGGAAAAGCGGAAGCAAAGTTTATCCTGCGGAAACCTTCTCAGCGTTCATCAAAACCCTGACAATGGGAGTGGGATGTCTGTAGCACATAGGTCTTGCTCACACGGATGGAAAATCCGCCCGGAATATGCGCAGCGAAGGGTTTCAACCCCTTGATGCTTAGGGATAAAACAACAGCCCCCGCTATCTTAACCCTATCAATCCATTATGCCCAGAAAATCCACTAAAATCGACCAAGAATTGGCCCGGGCCATTCTGAATATGCCCCAAGCAGAAAAGGACAAGCTGCTCCTTCGCCTGTTGCGGAAAGAGCCTATGTTGCTGGAAAAAATGCGGAACGATTTCTTTAGCAGCAAGGCGGATATCGAGGCG
>CAZIVQ010000277.1:0-3683 GCA_964542415.1 uncultured Bacteroidia bacterium
AGGCATTTTCCTAAAAGGGCAACTGAGAAATTTTGTTTCCTCCAGGGGCGTCGGGAATAAGGGTCACGCAAAGGCGCAAAGGGGGATCTTCTCTTTGCGTCTTGGCGGCTTTGCGAGAAAAAAACAGCACGCAAAGGGCGGCTTTGCTTCTCAAGCCGGGGGGAGCGGCAAAATTTGGGTCAGCGTGCCTGCGGGGTAGCCCACCTGGGTGAGAAAGAGGCCTTTGGCATCGGTATTGGGGCCGGCGGCGCGGCGGTCTTTGGCCTCTATCACCTGGCGAAAGCCGACGAGGTCGAGTTTGCCCTGCCCGACCTGGAGCAGGGTACCGGTAATGGCCCGCACCATTCCCCGGAGAAAGCGGTCGGCTTGGAGGTGAAAAAGCAGCAGGCCGGGGCGCGTTTCCCAGCAGGCCTCGTCGATCCGGCAATGGTAGGTTTGGTTGTCTCCGCGGGCCTTACAAAAACTTTCGAAGCTGTCGTAGGCAGGGAGCAGGGCCGCCGCCGCCTGCATGGCGGGCAGGTCCAGGGCATAAGGGACAAATAAGCTGAAGTCCCGCAACAAAGGCGTCTTCTGGGTCACGATCTGGTAGCGGTACGCCCGGTAGGTGGCAGAAAAGCGGGCGTGCAGCTCGGGAGGATCTGCCTGATAAACGGCCTTCAACCCGATGTCAGGGGGGAGCAAGCCGTTGAGGCCAGAAAAAAAGCGGTGGGGGAGGGGCCCTTCGTGGTCGAAGTGGGCGAACAGTTGCTCAGCGTGTACCCCGGCATCGGTACGCCCAGCCCCGGTGACGCGGGTGTCGCTGCGCAGCAACACAGACAAGGCCTCCTCTACGGCCGCCTGCACGCTAGGGGCGTTGGGCTGAATCTGCCAGCCAGCATAAGCGGTGCCTTGAAAACTGAGGTCGAGAAAATAGCGCACGTAGCAGAGATTGAAACGCAAGTTGGGCCCTGCAAGCCCTAAAAACAAAAAAAACTAGGGGATTCTATCCGCGTGAAACGGAGAATCAACCCTAGCCCTTGCTCTTGTAATTCCAGGATTACCGTCCTGTTACCTTACAATAATAGCCCGAAAGTAGCAGAGGTCTAGTGAGTTTTTGCGCAAATAGTTACATGCCTACCTGTTCCCCCGAGCCGGTCTGAGAGCAGGAGGAATGGGAAATGAGGGTTGAAAATCAAGAGGTTATGAAAATGACGGAGAGCGACCAGGTCGCATATGGTAAAAAGTAAGACAAAATCTTTCGTTTTGGTGTAAAACTTTCTGCTCATCCGTCGTGTCTGCCTGTACTTATTTTTTGACACGCTGGCAAAGTAAATTGCCTTTTTTTTAGGTCAATGAATCACGGTTGTCCTCTTTGGTGGTCATGTGGGTGTTTGCTAAAGTAGTCAATGGCATGAATTCTGCCCCATCAGGAGCAGGGAAGCCCCTTCGCTTCGCCGCTTTTCACCCCAACTTTATACCACCATGAAAACAACCGCTTTACTCTTTGTCCTGCTGAGCCTGACCTTGGGGAGCCTTTGGGCCCAGTCCTATCCCTACCCGCCCCCTCGCGGGGAGCGTGAATACGGAGAAGCTCGTTTTCCCTACCAACCCCAACCCTATGAACCGAGCCCCTACGAGCCGGGCCCAAGCTATCCGGAGCGGATTCAGGTAGCCCTGCTCCTCGACGTCAGTGGCAGCATGGAAGGGTTGCTCAGCCAGGCCCGGCAGCAGCTCTGGCACATTGTCAACGGCCTGATGCTCGACGTTGACCACCATCCGCCCCGGCTCGAAATGGCCGTCTACGAGTACGGTAAAGACCGCCTGGGGCATCGTCAGGGTTACTTACGGCAGGTTTTGCCCTTCACCTACGACCTCGATTTGGTTTCAGAGTCGCTCTACCGGCTCTATACGGGGGGCAGCCGCGAGTATGCAGGGGAGGCCATCAGCCGGGCGGTACAGGAGCTCCATTGGAGCCCCAACCCCCGCGACCGCAAGCTCCTTTACCTGGCTGGCAATGAGACCATTTACCAGGGACCTACCTCTGTTCGCGATGCCATGTACCTGGCCCAGCGCTATGACATCACGGTGCATACCATCTTCTGTGGCAGCTACCAGCAGGGCGTGCGTTTTGGCTGGGAAGAAGCGGCCTACCTGGGCGGAGGGGCGTACCTGACCATCGAGCAAAACTACCAGCCACGCTATGAGGCCTCGGTGTATGACCGCGAACTGACCCAGCTCAGCGATCGTTTCAACCATACCTACGTCTTCTATGGCCCTCAAGCGGCTGCGGCTCGCGACCGGCAATTGGCTGCTGACCGCCACGCCGCCCTCAACGGCACTGCCTATTCGGGTCAGCGAGCCCTAGCCAAGGCCTCTGGGGCCTATCAAGTGCCAGATTGGGACCTCGTGGATGCGGTCGCCGCCGGGAAGGTGGACCTCGCCCGGGTGCCGACTCAGCAGCTGCCCGCTGAGATGCGCGGCATGAGCCTGCCCGAAAAACAAGCCTACCTGGCCCGCAAACGCAGCGAACGGGAGCGCCTCAGCCAGGAAATTCGCGCCAAAGCGCAGGCCCAGGGACGGCAGCCCCAAGCGACCTCCACCAGCCGCCCTACCCAGCCGCAGCCTGCCGTAGGAAAAGGGGCTACCGTGGAGCCGCCGCGCACCCTCGACGAGGCCATCCGCGAGTCGGTCAATACCCGCCGCCCCGTGGCTGCGCCTGCCCGGCCTCGCCAATCCCCGGCCCAGCCAGCCTCCGTGCAGCCGACCCGACCCCAAACGCAGCGCGAAGCTCAGCCTGCCAAACAGGCGCCGGTAGCCCCCACCCACCGCTTGCCTGCCCAGCCGGTACGCTCCCGGCGGCCTGTTTCTCCTGCGCTCTAGTGCCGAAGGGGAAAAAGCCTGGAAAACTTGCGCCTGTGCAGGTTTTTCAGGCTTTTTTTGTTGGCAACATGTAAGATTTCGAAAGGGGGGTTCGTTCTCATACTTTCTGCTTTCAGGTGTGCGAAACCCACTATCATTTGGGGCTACCTCTTTCCGGAGGGATCAGAGACTATGCTTCCTGTACATAAACAGGAAATCGAGCCCAGAATTTAGCGTGGGGGTACGCCTGTCTCAAACGCTGGATCCATTGTGATCCCAAATCTGCCAAGTAGCCCGTTGCTTTATAGCAGCGGGCTTTTTTTGTTGATCTTTTCTGCAAAACACAATTTTTCTTCTTCCCCCCCACAGTTTTGCAAGGTTTTTGCCCATGAATAGTACATGTGTTCGTTATATCAGGATGCTGGTAAAAGTAATTCGTGCTATTTGACATGGTGAAAAAAAAGCAACGACAAGCGCTACTTTTTTAATCGTGGTATTATTCTTGTTTTTCATTCTGTACCGTGTCGCTGGGCAAGTGGAGAAAAAAGCAGCGAGGGCAAAAATGCCTGCTGCATTAAGCCAAGCAAGCTTTTTCTGCCTTCGGTAGCTTTCTTTCCTAACCAGTAAAATGAATGAAGGGGCCGTTCTCCCCGCAATGTTGACGGTTGAAACCACAGACGGCGCACAAGTTACTTTTATCAATAGGTTTGTACAGCGAGGTAAAGTTTTTTGATAATTGAAATATTTTCCGGCCAGTTTGTGGGCTCCTGAGTGGGAACAGCGACTGTGCTTTTAGAGAGCAAGGGCCGGGGTCGATTCTATGTCGATGACAAAAGAGTCCCCCG
>CAZIVQ010000277.1:3783-5961 GCA_964542415.1 uncultured Bacteroidia bacterium
AGCAAGGGCCGGGGTCGATTCTATGTCAATGACAAAAGAGTCCCCCGGTTTTAGAGAGCAAGGGCCGGGGTCGATTCTATGTCAATGACAAAAGAGTCCCCCGGTTTTAGATCCCCTCCCGTTGCGGGCAGGGGATTTTTCTATTTAAGAGAAGACTTTTGGAGAAAAAGGCGTCTGAATATCTACGAAGGCCCGTTCTATATCTATGGTCTGCTTAATTTTTTGTAAACTGATACCTATCCCTTTCGGTTGAATGGGTATCTTAAACCTACTGGTTTTATCTACATCCCTCTCTTCTCCGGCTCCTATGAAGCATCACATCCTCGACCAACAGCTGCAACCCTACCGAATTCGCCTAACCGAACTGGTCCGCCAACAGCACGAAATGAGCCAGGCGACCAAAAATGAGTCCTTGACCCAGACCCTCAGCGAACTGCGCGACACCCTCAACGAGCCTTTCCTGTTTGTGATCGTGGGGGAAGTCAAGGCGGGAAAAAGCAGCTTTATCAATGCCTTGTTGGCCACGGGAGAAGAAGTGGTGAAAGTTGCCCCCGATCCCTGCACCGATACCATACAGCAGGTCACCTACGCCGAAACGGCCGAGACCATCACGGTCAATCCACTGTTGAAAAAGATCATGTTGCCGGTCGAAATCCTCAAGGACATCTCCATCGTCGACACCCCTGGGACAAACACCATTCTGGAACACCATCAAGAGATCACCGAGCGCTTCATTCCCCGTTCAGATCTGGTGGTTTTTATTTTCGAAGCCAAAAACCCCTACCGGCAGTCAGCCTGGGAATTTTTTGACTACATCCATACCGACTGGCAGAAGAAGATCATTTTTGTGCTGCAACAAGCCGACCTCATGGAGCCGGCTGACCTGAAGGTCAACCTGAAGGGGGTGCGGGACTATGCCCGCAAGAAAGGCATGGAGGAGCCGGTAGTTTTTGCGGTTTCGGCCAAGTATGAGCAGCAAGGCAGGCAGGCAGAAAGCGGCTTTGCCGACCTCAATGCCTACATCCGCGAGCAGATCACAGGCTTGAGCGCCTTCCGGCTCAAGCTGCTCAGCAGCATCAGCACCGCCCGCAACGTCAACACCAAACTCTACGGCGACCTCAGCCGGATGGAGACCCATATCAAGGCCGACCGCGATTTTCGGGCGAGCATCATCGATACCCTACGCGACCAGGAAGAGCGTTCGGCCCGGCAGATCGACAAGCTGATTTTGCAACTGCTGGAGGTATATGACCACAGCACGCAGCGGGCCCAGCGGGAACTGAGCCAGGGGCTGGGCTTTTTTCCCCTGACCAAAAAGTCTTTCCTCTCCATCTTTGGCAAGGAAAATTCGCCGCAGGTCTGGCTCAAAGGCCTTACCCAGCAGCTCGAGCTGGAACTGGACCGCAACTTCAACCGCCGGCTGAACGAAGGGGTGGAAGAAATCGCAGAAAGCATTTCGCAGATGGCCCGCATCGTGGACCTCAAGATCAAAAACAGCCAGTCGGTGCTGGGGGGAGCGGAGGAGGTCTTTGGGGACATCGCTGACCGGCGGCGGGCGGTGCTGCGCGACCTGCACGATGGGTTTGCGGAATTTATGAACCGCACCGAAAGCTTTGTGGGAGAGGAGATCTTTCCCGAAGCCTCCCGCTTTTCTCCCAACATCGCTGCGGGGGGCGGGATAGCGGTCATCGGGGCAGTGCTGACCGCTGTAACCCACGTGACGGCCCTCGACATCACTGGCGGCATCCTTTCGGCCGCAGGCTTGCTTTTTGCCGGGGGCACGGTGGTGTTTAAGCGGGGCAAAATCCTCGGGGGCTTTGCTCGGGAGATCCAGCAGGGGCGTGACAACCTTCAGGAAACCCTCGATCTCAAGCTCAAAGCCTATGTGACCCACATTCGCAAGCGCATCGACCAGAACTTTGCGGAATTCGATGCCTTGCTGGAAAGCGAGCAGCAACACCTGCAGCGACTGGCGGGGCAGCACCAAGCCATTGACGGACAACTCAATGAACTGGAGCAACGCCTGAAAGCAGAAAAATAGGGGAGGCTCTTTTGCCCGGCTCATCCCAGGGGGCTCGATCGGATTGCGGGCTTGAGACGTGGGATAGGGGCGTCCTCCCAAGGCGGATCTTCGATAATCCGACCGTCTGTCACCATAACCCGGTGCCGAAAAGGAAA
>CAZIVQ010000278.1:0-5960 GCA_964542415.1 uncultured Bacteroidia bacterium
ACAAAGTTGAAAGCAAGTGTCCGGCAGTTGGCACAGACCATGAGCGTGGCGGCCATCGCCGAGCTGATGGAGATGACTGAAGCGGAGGTGGAAGCTATGTTGCAAAATGAATGAATCGCCCTGAGGGATGCCCTGCCGTTGCTCTCATTACCAGGCGCTATCCAGCACCTTCAGCTTCTTGGGATGGCGTTTGATGTAGCCCCGGATGATGCGCTGCACGTCGGGACATTCTTCCCGGGGGTCGACGGCGGCGAGTAGGGATTCTAGCGAGCCGGACAGCAGCTCCGGGTCGACGTAACCGTAGCCACGATAGGTGCCCCCTTGCACCCAGACTACAGAGCGCTCATCGTAGTTGCGGCCTTCGCCGATAACTAGGAAATCATTTAGCTCATTCTTGCCAAAACTCAGCTCACGCATGGCTTTTGCGACCCGCTCGTTGTAGGCTTCGGGGGCTTCTTCTCCGATACAAGCTCCCTGGCAGATGTGTAGCTGATGATGAAAGCAGCGGCCGGAGCCTTTTTCCAGGCCACAGAGTTTGTGACAAAGGGTGTACTTGCCCGCCCGCCGCTTGAGGGAAGCTTCGGCGTGGCTGCGCCCCGAGTAGCCCGCCAAGGGCTCGCGGGTGTCGTCGTAAGCATCGACCTGAAGGCGCAGGTAGCCGGCTTCGTCTTCGCGGGCATAAATGGCAAACTTGTAGGTTTGCCGCCGCTGGGCGATGTTGAAGCGGGGTTGGTGGCGCTTGATTTCCTCATTTTCCAGCAGCAAAGCCACCAGCTCACTCCCGGTCAACTCGAAGCTGAGGTCTGCGATTTGGGCGATCATCTGCATGGTGCGAGAGGCCTTGTTGGCGCCTTGAAAATGAGAGAGGACCCGCTTGCGGATGTTGGTGCTTTTGCCCACGTAGATGAGTTCGTGGCGCTGGTTGTAGAAATAATAGACGCCGGTCTCTTCGGGCAGCTCGTCTAGTTTACTGGCCTTGAGCTGTGGGGGAAGGCGGGTGGCAGCGGTTTCCTGCTGCAAAGCGGCCGGGGCATCTTCCCCGCCAGATTTGGCCAAGATGCGGCGAAACAGCTCCAGGGTAGCCGTAGCATCGCCCCAAGCGCGGTGGCTGGCTTCGTTTTGGATCTGAAAGTGCTTGCAGAGGTTGGGCAGGCTGTAGGAGCGCAGGCCAGGGAAAAATTTGCGGGTGAGCCGCACGGTGCAGAGCTGCTTGCGTATAAAGGTGTAGCCTAGCTGGCGAAACTCCTTCTGGACGAAGCCGTAATCGAAGCGGGCGTTGTGGGCGACAAAAATGGTATCTTGGGTGATCTCGACCAGTCGGCGGGCGATTTCAAAAAACTTAGGGGCATCTTGCACCATGTCGTTATTGATTCCCGTTATTCGGGTAATAAATTCCGGGATCGGTCGCTCGGGATTGACCAGAGAGACAAACGAATCGACGACCGTCTGCCCATCAAATCGATAGACAGCGATCTCAGTGATCCGCTCTACTTTGGGGTCCCCTCCCGTGGTTTCTATGTCGATGACGCAATAGTCCTTGGGAGCGGAAGATACTTTCGTAGCAGCCATAGGCTTACGAATTTAGCAGGAAAGAAAATAAAAATCCGAAAAATTTAGCCAATCAATAGAAATTTCACCCAACCTAGCCCACTATGAACGCCATTCGCTGGTTTTTTTTGCTCTTTGCTGGATCTTTTGGGACGCTGATGGCCCAGCCGGCCTACCAGATTGATGCCCAACAAGTTCTGAACACTTACCAGGGGTTTTCGTTTTGCGAGACGCCCACCAATGCTGTTGCCTTCGAGCGTTTTGCCAACAGCCTGGCCAAAATCGAAGCGCCCCGGGTGCGCTTCGAGCAGGTGCGCCGCGACCTTTGCAGCCAATGCTTGCTTACGCCACAGATCTATGAGTTGATGCAGATTTTTCAGGACCCAAGCATGCAATATGACCTGATGCGCCTTCTCTATTATTACAGCTACGACCCGGAAAATTTCATGCAACTGCTCCCCTTTATGGCCGGCGACATCTACCGGCAGCGCTTCAACACCTTCCTCAATGAGCGCATCTATCCCGTTCGGGAGGAAGTAGAAAGCCGCCGCCAACTTCTCGATCCCACTGAGATGAAGCAGGCCTTGCAAGTGATAACTGACCTCTCTACCGCCGATGCTCAGCTGATGGTGGGCAAATTCATCATTTCGCATAACAACCTTCGCTCGGATCAATGGGCGCGGGTGGTCGACCTGATGACCCTCGGGCGCGACCGGGTAGAGCTGGCCGAATATGGCTACGACTTCATCTACGATCCCGGTAAGTACTACGCCGTCTATGAAAACTTGCGGCAGCGCGACGCCCGGCAAGTGACCAACTACATCGGGGCAGCCCAGCGCAGTGAAGAGGAGGCTTATGTAAACACCCGCCGTATCGGTTGTACCTCACGGGTACTGGAGCAGGATTTCCGCGCCCAGCTCGCTACCCTTCGCGCCCAGCGCCTCAGCGGTGACAAGCTGCGCTTTGCCAAAAACTTTATTAATTCTTACTGCCTCACCGTCGTGGAATTCAAAGAGGTGATAAAAGAACTTAACAACCAGCGGGACCAGCTAGAATTGGCCCGTATCGGCTACGAACGTGTTTTCGACCCCTGGAATTATCACCTCCTTGCTCCCACCTTCGCCACTACGACCAACATTCTGGAGTTGTATGGGCCTTTGCTGGAGGCTAGATAGGCAATGCTGGCGCTTTTTGAGAAAATGAAAATGGCGACGCCGCCGGCGTGACTCAACGCAGGGCCGGGGCCAGCCAATCCGGGTGAGCGAGTTCTATCCCGAAGGGAGACAGTTTAACCTTGCCCCCTACCCCTGGTACTTTGCCCATGAGCAGCAAGGAGTTGCAACCCCTCGCTGCTCATATTCTGGGCGGATTTTCAATCCGTGTGAGCGAGTTCTATCCCGCAGGATCAGACCGCCTACCCCTACCCCCTATACCTTACCCCCTATACCTTACCCCTTATACCCTCCTCCTACCCTCCTCCTACCCCAATCCCCTCTATTTGCTTCCAGCCCAGCGCCAAGGCCAGCAGAAGGCCAGCCACCACGGCCATGGCCCCGGCGATGGAACCATTGAGCCAGACAGCGAGGTAGTAGCCGCCCGCCGCTGAGAGTAGCCCAAAAAGCACCGTCAGCCCCAGCATCACCGGCAGGCGATCGGTGAGTAGGTAGGCCGTAGCAGGCGGCACGATGAGAAACGCCACCACCAGAATAGCTCCGACTGACTCGAAAGAGACCACGGTAGTAAGCGAAACCGCGCTCATGAGCAGGTAGTGCCAGAAGCTCGTCGAAATGCCAAGGGCGGCGGCAAATTCAGGGTCGAAGGTGGTGAGCTGCAAGCCCTTGTAGCCCAAGCCGATCATGAGCAAGATGAGAAGCAAGACGCCCCCACTCATCCAGACCGCCACCGGCCCCAAGCTTCGCCCGTCGGCCAGAAACCAGAGGTCCAGCGGCACGTAGGCGATCTCGCCGTAGAGCACGCAGTCCTGGTCCAGGTCCACCTGCCCGGCAAAGGCCGAGATGAGGATGATCCCCAAAGCAAACAGCCAGGTAAAGGTGATGCCGATGGAGGCATCGCTCTGTAAGCGGGCGCTGCGGTAGAGCCATTCGATTATGACCGTGGTGAGCACGCCCAGGGCTGCCGCTCCGATCAGCATGGGGGCCATCGCCCGGGATTCGGCTACCAGGTAGGCCAGCACGATGCCCGGCAGCACGGAATGGGAGATGGCATCGCCGACCATGGCCATTTTCCGCAAAATCAAAAATGCCCCCAACAGCCCACAACTGACGGCTACTAAGGTGCCGGTGAGGATGATCCAGATTGCTTCCATGGTCAAGAATTGCCGTTAGGGTCGTAAGGAATGGGGCTTTCGTGGGGGTCCGTGAGGGGATGGCCGAGTTCGGCGAGCAAAGCCGCCTCCACTTCTGGCGTAAGGATGTGCTCAATGGCCTCGGCGCTGTTGTGGACATGGTCGGGGGCCTGTTGCAGGCGGCGGTTGAGGTAGAGTTCCCAGAGGCGGTGGAGGCGCACCACGCGCCGGCTTTGGTTGATGCCTGCCGGGGTAAGCTGCCACTGTTGGGTGGCGATAGGGGTGACCAGTCCAGCCCGGCGCAGGCGTTTGAGCCCGCGCCGCAGCTCGGGGCGGCGAAAGCCTCGCACCGCCCGAAGTTGCTCGAAGGCCAGGGGTTGGCCCGGGTCTTCGTGTGCTTCCAGTTTGAAAAATGCTTTGAGGATGTTCTCCGCTAATATCTTGCGGGCGTTGGCGCGCTGCATGCGTCGACGCGCCCCAATGCCCTGCTTGGGGGCAAAAATCACCGAGACCAGGGCCACCGCCGAGAGCAACATCACGATCCAGGGACCGGTGGGCATGGAGGGGGCGAGGTAGGACACTCCCGCCCCGAAGTATCCGGCTGCGATGCCAAATATAGCTGCCAGGAGCACCATGCGCGGCAGGCGGTTGGTCCAGAAGCGGGCCGCCGCCGCCGGGGTGATCAGCAAGGCCGCCATCAGCACCACGCCTACGGCTTGGATGCCCACCGCCACCGCCAGCACCGTGATGGTGGCAAGCACAAACTCGATCAGCCGCACCGGCAGGCCCGTCGTGTGAGCAAAGTCCCGGTCAAAGGCCACGTAGGTAAAGGGCCGGAACAGCAGCCCCGTGATCCCCAATAGCAGCACCGCTACGGAGCCGAAAATCATTACATCATCGCCGGTCATTGAGGCCGCTTTGCCAAAAAGAAATTTGTCTAAGCCGGCCTGGTTGGCGCTGCCGCTGTGCTGGATGGCCGTCAGCAGCAAGATGCCCAAGCCAAAAAACACGCTAAGCACCGCCCCGATGGCAGTGTCAGTTTTGAGCTTGCTCAGGTTGACCATCGCATCCATCACCAGCAGGGAAATCCAACCGGCGATCACCGCCCCGAGCAGCAGTACCAGGGGTTTTTTGTCTCCACTGATCATGAACGCCAGGCACACCCCAGGCAACACTGAGTGGGCGATGGCATCGCCAACGAGGGCGCGCTTGCGCACGAAGGTGAAGCAACCAACGATGGCTGCACTGGCCCCGAGCAGCATGGCTCCGAGGGTAACCATGCGCACGTTTGGGTCGGAGAAAGTGAAAAATTCCATCATGGCTGGTCGCGATAAGGGTCTTCGCGCAAAGGAAAATCGCGGTCGCCGATCATGTCGGCTACCCGGGAGAGGATGGTGAGCTTGCCCCCGTAGGCTGCCCGGAGGTTTTCTTCCGTAAAGACCTCCTTCACCGTCCCGTGAGCCACCAGGCGGGTGTTGAGCAGCACGATCCAGTCAAAAAATTGCCGGGCAGTTTGCAGGTCGTGATGTACGATCAGAACCGTTTTTCCTTGCTCCTTCATCTCTTTGAGCAGGGTGAGAATGGCCTCTTCGGAGGCGGCATCTACCCCGGCAAAGGGCTCATCCATCAGGTAGAGGTCGGCCTGCTGGGCCAGGGCCCGGGCCACAAATACCCGCTGCTGCTGTCCGCCGGAGAGCTGCGAGATCTGCCGGGAGGCATATTCGGACAAGCCTACCTTTTCCAGGGCTTCGGCCGCCAACTGCTTGTCTTCCCGGCTGAGGCGCCGTAGCAGGTTGCCCTTGCGGTAGCGGCCCATTTCTACCACCTCCCGCACGCTGATGGGAAAATCCCAGTCGACTGACTCCCGCTGCGGCACGTAGCTGATGCGGCTGCGCACCCCCTCCATCGGCTGGTCAAATAGCTTGACGTACCCACTGCTGGGGTTGATCAAGCCCATGATGCTCTTGAGTAAGGTGGTCTTCCCCGAGCCATTGGGACCCAAAATCCCGATCAGCTGCCCTGCTGGCAGGGTAAAGTCGATGTCCCAGAGCACGGGGCGCTTCTGGTAGGCGACGGTGAGGTTGTGTACTTCGACGGAGGGAATCAT
>CAZIVQ010000279.1:0-5938 GCA_964542415.1 uncultured Bacteroidia bacterium
AGACTTGTCCTACGAAAAAATAGCTGCGTTTAAATTGGGTAATTACTTTGTTCCGCAAGCACTAGTTGAAAGCTGCCATGAGAAGGGTTGGGATAAAGCCGGATAGCCGAGGCGGTGGGCGCATGGACGCCCGTCACGATCACCAGCTGACAGGCCGAGGTGTCGGTGTAGCTTCCTTTGGTGATGGATAAATTTCAATTATTCGAACAGAAAGCTATCAAACGAACCAAAGAAGCCGCCCTGAAAGCTATAAAGCCTATTTTCCCTCACCAGCCCGCTCCCCCTTCCTTTCAGCCACCCCTACTGCCCCCTGCGCCAGGCAGCTTTGCTATTCGCCGCAAAATGGCGTTATTTGATTTCATATCTACTTTCCATCATGCCTGGCCAACTCCTCCCCCGCTTCGGGCAGGCCGTATGGTTGCTGTGGGCCCTGTGCGCCCTCGCCCCTGCCCAACCCTTTCGCGCCGAGCCCCTCGGCGTAGCCCAGGGCTTGTCCCAGACCAGCGTGCGCCATGTCTTGCAGGACCAGACCGGCTTCCTGTGGATCGGTACCCAAGACGGCCTCAACCGCTACGATGGCTACGACATCCGCGTCTACCGCCGGCAGCCCGACCAGCCCCGTTCCCTCAGCGACAACGATGTCACCTGCCTCTACCAAGACCGCGAGGGCCTGCTGTGGATCGGCACCCACCGCGGGCTGAGCCTCCACGACCCGGCTAGTGGTCAATGGTGGCGGCTCCCGCTGCGGGCCGACTCGCTCCAGCTTTTTCGCGAACAGGTCAAGCGTATAGCGGAAGACACCGCCGGCACCCTCTGGATCGGCACCCACCGGGGGCTGCGCTATGTCCAGCGCCCCGACCCTGCCCCCACTTCCTGGCACCTGAGCGAGGCCAACCACCTGCTGGGCCCCTTGCAGCCGCAGGTCGTCGCCCTAGCAGCAGATGCCGCGCAGCAGTTCTGGTTTGCCTATCACATTGATCCGGATGGACGCAAAGGGGGCGTGCTCGGTCGCTTCGACCCCACTACCCAGGCTTCCCGCCTGCTGCTGGAAAACCCGGCTTCGCAGACCAACCTCCCCGATAACCAGACCGTGGCCCTGCACCACGACCGCCAAGGCCGCCTCTGGGTAGGCACCATCGAAGCCGGGCTCTTTGTCTGTGAGCAGCCAACTAAGCTACCCCTTTCCTTCCGGGCGATTCCCTTCGCTGCGGCGGCTCCGCGCCCGGCTGGCCACCGGTTTATCCATGAAATTTTTGGCGATAGCCAAGGCAACCTGTGGGTAGGCACCCATGGCGGGCTCTTTTGGCTCCCGGCCCATCAGCCTGACTCTTTGCGCCCGGTCCCCCTGATGCAAGGCGACCAGCTGCCGCTTCAGGTTATCGCGGGCATCAGCGAAGACCGGGCCGGCAACCTCTGGGTCAGCGCCGAAGAAGGCTGCTACCAGCTTTCGCCCACCAGCAAGCCTTTTGCCCATTTCTTCCATCAGCCTGATGACCCGCAAAGCCTCGCCTCCAACGACGTGCTGGCCCTGCTCGAAACCCGCAGCGGCGACCTCTGGGTGGGCACGGGAGACCGCGGCCTCACCCGCCTGCGCCCGCGGGGGGATGGCCGCTACCGCTACGTCCATTTTTCGCCAGAAAATTCGCCCCTGACCTCACCGGTGGTGCTCAGCCTGAGCGAAGACCGGTTCGGGCAGGTATGGGTAAATACTTTCGGGGGGCTATACTGCTTGGGGCCGGAGGAAACCCCGAAGATCAGGGCCTTCAGGGCCGGGGCCAATGAGCCCCTGCCCATCGGCTCAAATTACCTCTACGAGACCCTCGAAGACCCGGGCGGCGACCTCTGGGCCTGTACCTACACCAGCGGCATCAGCCGCATCCGGCGAGAGGGACGACAGGAAATTCGTATTGAAGAAATTCGCCCCGATCCCGAAAACCCCTTCAGCCTGGCCTCGCGCCGCCTGAAAAATGCCCAAGCCGACCATGAAGGTCGCCTTTGGTTCGGGGACCAGCGGGTCATTTCGCTCGCCTACCTCGAAGGAGATTCTTTGCTGGGCTTCCGCCACCTGTTCTATGATCCCGAGGATTCGACCAACCTTTCCTCGGGGGACATCGTCTGCTTTTACCGCGATCGGCGGGGGGCTTTGTGGGTAGGGGCCGATGGCCTAAACCGGGTGGACATCGCCCCCGAGGCATTTGCCCAAGCGCCGGGGCCGGGGGTATCGCCGACTTTACCGGTAAGCATCCGCTACTACGACGAAAGCGACGGCCTGCCCAACCGCTTTGTGTACCAGATCACTGAAGATGAGCGGGGCTACCTTTGGCTGACCACCAACGCCGGGCTGGCCCAGTTTGACCCCGAGACGGAAACCTTTCTCACCTACACCGTCGCAGATGGCCTGCAGAGCAATGAGTTTAGTGCCAATGCCCTCTGCCGGGGACCGCAGGGGCATATCAGCGCTGGCGGCATCAATGGCTTCAACCGCTTTCACCCGGACAGCCTGCGGCAGCGGGATTACGAGCCGGAGGTCATGCTCACCAGCCTGCGGCTGTTCAACGAGGAAGTGCTACCGGGCCGCCCCTCACAGCACAGTCAGTTGCAGCTGGCCCGCGACATTTCCCAGCTTGAGGCGCTGTCGCTGACGTATGCGGACCGGGTGTTCAGCCTGGCTTTTGCCGGGACCGATTTTTCGGCTCCGGGCAAACAGCGCTATCGCTACCGGCTGCGGGGCCTGGACGAGGCCTGGATCATGGCTGGCGAGCGACGCTTTGCGACCTTCACCCAGCTCAGGCCGGGTCGCTACACCTTCGAGGTACAGGCGACCAATGCCGATGGCAGCTGGAGCCCGCATATCCGGCAACTACAGATCGAAGTAGCCCCGCCCTGGTGGCGCAGTGGCTGGGCTTACGGGCTCTACGCCCTGCTGCTGGGCGCTTTGGTTTGGTGGGGCCTGCGCTTGCGCCTGGGGCAGGTGCGCCGGGAGGAGCGCCTGCGGGCCCGTATCGAACAGGCCAAGCTGGAGGAGCGAGAGCGGGTGCGGGCCCGGGCTTCGCGCGACTTCCACGACGAGGCCGGCAACAAGATCACCAAGATCTCCCTCTACGCCGGCCTGGTCCGGCAGCAAGCTTCAGACAGCGTCCCGGCTGATTTTCTCGACGGCATCGAGGAGAATGTGCGTAGCCTCTCGACGGGCATGCGGGATTTTATCTGGGTGCTTGACCCCCGGCAAGATACCCTGGAAGCCTTGCTCGACCGCATCCGGGAGTTTGGGCAAAAGCTCTTCGAGCACACCCGGATCGACTTCCGGTTTGAGCAAGGCAACCTGCCGGAGCTGCCCCTGGAGGTCAACACCAAGCGGCATTTGCTGCTCATCGCCAAGGAGGCCCTGCACAACAGCCTGAAATATGCTCACTGCCAGGAGGTGTGGGTGAAGGCCACTTATGTGGAGGAAGCATTATACCTGGAGATCGGAGATGACGGAATGGGCTTCGACTTGGCGGCGCTCGACCGGGTAAATGGGTTACAAAACATGGAAGCCCGGGCCGAAGAGATCGGAGCGAACCTGACGTTGACCCCCCTGCCTGGGGTGGGAACCCGCATTTTCTTGCAAAAGCAAATCCCCCAAATGGGTCATGGTGAGAAGCCCTGAGCCGGCCTATCTTTATGTTCACCTTTTATGACTGATCGCCTATGTCCCCCTCTATCCACGTAGCCATCGTCGAGGACGATGCAGAAATCCGGCAGTTGTTGCAGCTGATCATCGACGGTTCGCCGGGCTTTAGCTGCGGGCTGGTCTGCGAGACGGCCGAGGACGCGCTGGAGGCTTTGCCGCGCTATCGGCCTGATTTGGTCCTGATGGACATTCACCTGCCGGGCATGTCGGGCATCGCGGCGGTGCTGCGGCTGCGGGAGGTGATGCCGGAGCTGGACATTCTGATGCTGACGGTGCAGGAAGACGACGAGTCGGTCTTTGATTCGCTATGTGCGGGAGCCAATGGCTATTTGCTGAAGGAAACGCCCCCGGTGGAATTGCTGGCGGCGATCAAGGAGGCGCGGGCGGGGGGCGCCCCGATGAGCGGGCGCATTGCGCGCAAGGTGGTGGGGTCTTTTCGCCGCAAAAAGCCGGGGGAAGCCCTCAGTGAGCGAGAAACCGAGGTACTGGACCTGCTGTGTGACGGGCAGAATTACCGCCATATTTCCGAGGCCCTCTTTATCAGCGCCAATACCGTCAAGGCCCACATCAAGGCCATTTACAAAAAGCTCCATGTGCATAACCGGGCCGAGGCGGTGAAGAGGGCGATTCGAGAGGGGTGGATTTAGCCAGGTCGACTTTGCTCAAGGGCATCCAGTAGCTGCACCGCCGAGCATCCGGGCCCAGACGGCATTTGCTTCCATTTCTCCCAAAACCACCCAAATGGGTTATTGCACCTCAGGGCTTTCTCCCGGACCTTTGGGTTACATTGATACCGATGCAGAAAACAAACGCTTCTTCCCCGCTTTGGCTGGTGGTGCTCAAAGCCCTCGCTTTGCTGGCCCTCACCCTTCTGAGCCTGCTGGCAGCGGCCAAGCTGTTTCCTCCACCTAAAGGGCAAGGCCTCGCCCTGGTAGCGGTGCCGTTCTACGGCCTGTTGTATGGCTTGCTGGCCAGCTTGGTCTACCTGGTCTTAGGGTTGATGCGCAAGCCCTATGCGCCGAAGGTCTTCTGGCTGGCGCTGCTTACCATCATTGGCTGGAATTTTCTGCTGTTTATCCTGATCTGACCAAAGCCCTGGCCTAAACCTCCTGCCTGCTCCGCTGGGGTCGGCTGGGGAGGTTATGTGCCTGCAAGCAGCGGCCTTTCCCCACCTATTCTTTTCCTCCATCCATTATTCACCCTTCATTTCAACTTCATGAAAACCCTGAATTATTTCTTCTTCTTCCTGCTCGTGATGGTTTCCCTGTCGGCCTGTAAAAAAAATGGGGACACCCCCGACCCAGGAGGTAACTACACCTTCAAAGCAGATTATGCCATAGCCGGTGGAGCGAGTGGCACGTATGAGGGGATAAACCTCGCAGGCGGGGCCAGTTCGTCTCTCGACAAATATGAGGCAGGGAAAGCCCGGGCCATGGGCATTGCCAGCGCCAACAATGAAGGCATGCAAATCGGCTTTGGACTTGCCGATGTGGGCGAAAATGTGGACCTCAAGGTCTACTCCGTCAGCAGCACCGCCGGGGTAGAAGCCACGGCCTCTTTCGTGATGCCCGGCACCGGCACCTTTGTCGGTACCAGCGGCGAGCTGCGCCTGACCGATTTTGACAAGATTTCTGATAGCCGGGGAGAAATATCCGGCAGCTTCTCCTTTACCGGCACCGACCTCAGTGGGGGTGGGACGGTCACCATTTCCGGAGGCACCTTCGAAAAAGTAGGGGTGGTTATCGTACAGTGAAAGCCTGGCTCCCAATAAAAGAACGTGGATGACTGGTCAGTCATCCACGTTTTGCTTTTAAGGGCAGCTTTCTCAGTTTTTGCGTTCGAGGCGCTGTACGATTTCGGGCGAGACCGACTCGGCATAGGCCCCGTAGGCATCGACCAGCAAGCCTTTGTCTCCCTTTTCGGTCTTGATAGCGTAGACAACGGAGCTGTCGCCGGTGCTACTCATCCCTTCAAATCGGTGCAATTCCTCTACGAGAAATTGGTCTGGCCCATATTCCTGGTTGACCTCCTTGTCTTGAATGGCTTGGGCCAGGAGGTTGAAATTCTTGCGGTAGCCGCGTTGTTTGAGGCCTTCTACCGCTTCGCTAAGGGTATTGTAGTGGGTCATGAGAGAAGAAAACAGGGGTGCAAAAGAGGCCTGCAATGAGGCAATGTCTTATTATTCAACGATTTTCTCGCTCATGGGTTGGAAGCACTAGTGCTTACAGAGCTAAATTCTTAACCATTTAAACTTGCCCTTTTTCC
>CAZIVQ010000280.1:0-5929 GCA_964542415.1 uncultured Bacteroidia bacterium
GATGCCGCGGCATCGGGATCAGGTCGGGACTGCCAGCCAAGGCCCGGGTGTAGCGCTCAAAAACGAAGGCCCAGGGCAGCTCAGTACGCGCGCCCACGATCTCGTGGTTCATCAGGTTGCCCAGGCGAATGAGCCCCGCGACCAGCGCCACCGGCAGGGCCAACCGGTCGCTCAGCCACCAAAGAGACCGTTTGGCAACCAGCCGGGCAAATACCCAGACCAGCAGCAAGTTGGCGATGAGCCCCCCGTGGCTGGCCAAGCCGCCCTGCCGCAGGTTGAGGATCTCCAGCGGATGGGCCGCATAATGGTCCCAATTGTAGAAAAACACATGCCCTAGCCGGGCCCCGAGGATGCCGCCGAGCAGCAAAAGGGCCAGCAGCGGGTCCAACCATTTTTCCTCCGCCCCTTCGCGGCGAAAAATCCAGCGCATCACCAGGTAGCCCATCGCAAAGCCCCCGGCAAACAGCAGCCCATACCAGCGTACCGGCCAGCCAGCCACGCTGAAGGCCACCGGGTCTACATTCCAATTAATTGCAAGCAGCATCACAAGCCAAGGTTAGACAAAAAAAACCGGTCCCTTCGTCGAAACACGCAGGGGCCGGAGGAAAAAGAGATAGCAGACAGCATTAGCCCTGCACGTTCATACAGTTAAGGTCTTCGAAAGCCTCGGTGAGGCGCTCAATGAAGGTGCTCTCAGCCGCACGCAGCCACTTGCGGGGATCGTAGTACTTCTTGTTAGGAACATCCTCGCCATCGGGGTTGCCGATCTGGGTTTGCAGGTAGCCGTGGTTTTTCTTTTCGTAGTCACGAACCCCTTTCCAGAAAGCCCACTGCTGGTCGGTGTCGATGTTCATCTTGATGGCTCCGTACTCAATGGCTTCGCGGATCTCTTCGCGCGAAGAGCCGGAACCGCCGTGGAAAACGAAGTTGATGGGCAGCTTACCGGTGCCGAATTTTTCCTGCACGTAGTCCTGAGAGTTTTTCAGGATGATGGGGCGCAGCTTCACGTTGCCCGGCTTGTAGACGCCGTGGACGTTGCCGAAGGCTGCGGCTATGGTAAAGCGGTCGCTCACAGCCTTGAGGTGCTCATAGGCATAGGCCACCTCAGAAGGCTGGGTGTAAAGCTTGGAGCTGTCGATGTCGGTGTTGTCGACGCCATCTTCCTCGCCGCCGGTCACGCCGAGTTCGATTTCGATGGTCATGCCCAGCTCGTCCATGCGCTTGAAGAAATCGACCGAGGTTTCGATGTTTTCTTCGAGGGGCTCCTCGGAGAGGTCGAGCATGTGGGAGCTGTAGAGGGGCTTGCCATGCTGCTCATAGAAGCGCTCGCCATGGGTGAGCAAGCCGTCGATCCAGGGGAGGAGTTTTTTGGCGGCGTGGTCGGTATGGAGAATGACGGTCACCCCGTAGGCTTCGGCCATCATATGGACGTGGTGGGCCCCGGAAACACCCCCGAGAATGGCAGCCGCTTCGCCTTCGTTGGACAGGCCTTTGCCCCCGAAGAAGTGGGCCCCGCCGTTGGAGAACTGAATGATCACCGGCGAGTTGACCTCGCGGGCGGTTTCAAGCACGGCGTTGACGCTGTTGGTGCCCACCACGTTTACGGCGGGGAGGGCGTAATTATTTTCATTGGCGTGGTTAAAGACTTCCTGCACTTCGTCGCCGTGCAGCACGCCAGGGCGGAATTTTTTCTTGGTTCCTATCATAGGTCTAAATAAAAGGGATGGTACAATGGTGTGATTCGCTTTGCGAGGGGCAATATTTCAAAGAATATGCCGGATTCGCTAGGTAAATTTAAGCAAAGTAGGGGGAAAAGGCTAAAGCAAAGCCAGATAGTTGGCCTCCGCCCTTACTTCGGACGCGGCAAAATCTTCAGGTAGTCCCCTGCGGGCCTGATGCCATAATCCACAAAGGCCTTTTTGGCCCAGGTGTAGGCGACCTTGGGCAGGCCGAGGGCCTCGCTGGCCACTGCCAGGTTGTAGGCAGCTTTGCCGGCGAGGCGGCCATTTTCCGGATCCACCGCCAAGGGCTGCCAGAGCCGCGCCGCCCGCTGCCAATCGCCCTGCTTGGCCAGCTCGAAGGCCTGTTTCATCTCTGCCGAACCGCTAGGATACAGCGCGCGCTCAGTAGGAAAATAAAGCGGGATCAGCCGGGTCGCCACCGACTCACCCGCGTACAAGGCCGCATCGGCCAGAGCCAGGTTACGCTGCGGCAATTCTCCCAAGGCCTGCGACAGGCTGAAGCCCGGCCCGTCCCAGTACAGCTCTTCAGTCAGCGTATCGTGGTCGAGCACCTGCTCCCGGTAAGGGTCGTAGACCGTGGTCACCAGGTGGGTCACCGCCTTGAGGCGCACGAAGGCCGGAAAGTCTCCGTAGCCCAAGTTGGCCTTTTGACTGGCGCTAGGGCGGATCACTTCTGCCTTATTGTCAAATTGGTGGACATAGACCAGCAGGCCCGCCCCGGCTGCCCCGGCTTTTTGGCGCAGGCGCTCCCAGGGAAAGCCCGCCAGGCCCCTTGGTGCCAGCGGCAGGCGCAGCGGCTGGCTATCCACGACAGTGTACATGCCTCCATTCTGCACCAACATGGCCGCAAAACTCCCCACCGCCCGGGCATAGCCCGTGGTATCCGGCAATTCCGTCTCCCGGTTGCGATCCAGGCGGTCGTCGCGCCGGGGCTGCGGAGGCGACTCCTGACCCGCTTGGACGTAGGGCGACACCAGCACCAGGGTATCCACCTGCGCAGGCAGGGCCACCACCGGCGGCTGATACAAGTTCACCGGTAGCGTAGTCAGGCAGCCACTGCCCCCCAGGGCAAGCAGCACCAAAAAACATAAGCGAAGAGGGGTAGGCATGAGGAAATTCTTTTAGCCAAAGGAAACAAGAAAAAAGCCCGGCGGAAGGTCAGCGCACCTTCAGCTTCACCTCCGCCGGTTCGCCGGTCCAAGAGACGCTAAACCGCAGCGTCTGTGCCCCGGCATCGTACCAGGCGGTCATGGGCGGCGGGGTATTGCCGGGACTGATGTCGACCAGATCCAGCTTCTTGCCCTGAAATTGCAACTTTTTCGGGGCTTCTGCCAGCCCGTGTACGACCCAGGTCAGGGTCTGGTTGGCTGGCTGACCGGCGTAGCCATTGCCTTCGGCCCGCCAGCGCAGCGACCATTTCTTCTTCTTCCACTCCGTTTCTACCCGGGTCAACTGGAAAGCTTCTGCCTCGATCGACGAAGCCCTTTGCCCGTCGTCCAGGTACCAATGCCCCTGCTGCGGCTGTTTGGCCGGGTCGAGGTAATGGTGAACCTCCAGTTTTTCGCCCCGGAAAGCCCGGGTATTGACCAACGCGTCGGCCATGGGCACGAAAGCCCCCGCTCGCACGTACACGGGGATGCGCTCAGGCGTCACCGCCACATTTGCCCACCCCCTCACCGCCTCTCGCGCCCCGCTGTAGAGGTTGTACCAAACCCCGGCGGGAAAATACACCCGTTTGCGCTGGGCCCCTTTCTCCAAAATGGGCGCTACCAGCAGGTCTTTCCCCCACAGGTACTGCTCGTTCAGGCGGTAGGTAGCGGTGTCTTGGGGAAAATGCAGAAACATCGGCCGGGCCAGCGGCAGGCCTTGGGTAGCATTCTCCCAAGCCAGCGTGTAGAGGTAGGGCAACAGGCGATAGCGCTGCCGGATGGCGGCTTTCACGATCTCCTGGGTCTGAGGTTCGTAAAAAATCGGCTCCGGAGCGATGCCCTCCGCGTCGCCATGCACCCGCATCAGCGGAGAAAAAGCCCCCAGCTGCAACCAGCGCTGGTACAGCTCCTCGTCCTTCGGCCCTCCGGTGAAGCCCCCCAGGTCTGAATGCATGTACCCGACCCCACAAAGCCCGATGCCCAGCATGATCGGCAGCTGCGCCCGGTAGGCATCCCAGCTGCGGCTCACGTCCCCCGACCAGGGAAAAGTGTAGTAACGCTGCATGCCCGCATAGCCCGAGCGCATCAGGTTGAAAAAGCGGCGATCCCCGTAGCTGCGGTCATGCTGCGCCGCCAGGTGCGCCGCCCAGTACTGGGCGTAGAGGTTATGGACTTCCTCGGCCGTGCCCCGGCTGTGGCGCATCTTGGCCGGATGGTTTTCCGGTTCGCCCGAATCACACCAGAACCCAGCCGCCCCTTTATCCAACTGCCGCTGGTAAAAAGGCCAGAACCAGCTGCCCGCCTGCGGCTGAAAGACGTCCAGCAAAGCCGCTGGCCCCGCCCAGAAATCGGGGATCACGTAGCTTTCGCCTGCCGGGCCTTTGGCCAACAGCCCCCGGCGGTCCAGTTCGTCGAAGTACTGGGTTCCCTCCACAAAGTAGGTCTCGGTGATGAGAATGGGATGCACGCCCTTGTCATTGAGCCGGGCCAGCATGCGTTCCGGCTCGGGAAAGCTGTCGCGGGCCCAGGCCAGGTCGCCCATGCGCGCTTTGCCCCCAAACCAATAGAGGTCGAAGAGGACCGCATCGAGGGGAAAGCCCGCCGCCAGGGTCTGCTGCACGATGCGCTCAGCCTCGGCCTGCGATTTGTAGCCGTAGCGGGACTGGATGTAACCCAATGCCCAGCGAGGCGGCAAGGCCTGCCGGCCGGTGAGTTCGGTGTAGCGACGCGTGAGGGCGACCGGATTCTCGCCCAGCACGTAGACAGCCGAGAAAAAGGTGTCCTTGGCCCCAAACTCCATCACCTCAGGCTCGGTAGCGCCCAGGTCGAAGTAGCTTTTGCGGTAGCTGTCGAACAGCAGGCCATAGCCCCGGGACGACAGCACATAGGGGATGCTGAGGTAGACGTCTTCGGCCCCCCAGGTGTAGCCGTAGTTTGGCACATTATAGCCATAGAGGCGGTGGCCACGGCGGTCCATCCCAATGGCGCGGGAGCCCAGGCCAAAGAGGCGCTCGCCTGGCTGCAACCGCAGCCGCAGCCCCGCGACCGGCCCGATGCGGGCCTCCTGCTCGTCGAAGAAAGCCCCTTGGGCATCGGCGACGATAACCTGCCCGTTTTTTAGGACCGAAAGGCGAATGGGTTCGCGTTGGATGCGCAGGGTGTAGCCCTCGCCCCAAGGCAGATCGAGCGGCCCCGTGCCGTAGAGGTTGTCTGGCAGGGGCGGGGCCTGTACTGGCAGGACGATGGCCTCCGAAGCCGGTACTTGCAGGCGCTTTTGCGGGTGGGGAAAAAACACCAGGTTGATCAGGCCCGCACCGTAGGAGCGGACCAACAGCTGCCGCTCCCCGTCGCTGAGCAGCAAGCTGCCATCCTGCTGCACGCTCAGCCCTTGCAAGTTGCCCATAAACTGCCCGTCCCTCCCGTCGGCCAGTTCGATGGGTCCGTGAGGGAAGGTCTCGATTTCGGGATAATAAAGGTCGGCCTCACCCGCCCCTTTGGCGACAACAGAGCCGTTTTGGTTGCGGAAGACGAAGGCCATCTGCAGAAAGTTTTCGTCCTCGGGGATGCCGTAGAAAGTGCGGATGAGGAAGCGGATGCGGTATTTATTGGGACCAATTTTTTCCATTTTCATCCGTTCGTCATCGGTCCCCCAATTGCCCTGCACGTAGCGCCAGGCGCTGGGATTTTCGGGCGTACCGAGGATCACGCCCGTGTGGGCGTAGACCGGGCCGGGATGGTCTTTGAGGGCGGCATTGCCCTGGGTCGCATCGAAGGTGATGGTCACAAAATCGTCGGCTGTCGGCTGGGGGGGATCGACGAGAAGGACCTGGGCCGGCAGGGCCGCAGCCAGAAAAGCCCATTGCAGGACGAAGAAGCAGCGGAGCGAAAATCGGTACAGCATAGATTGGGTTACTCTGAATGGGTCGTCGCCCAGAACAGTACATTTTTCAAAGCTAAAGAAAAAAACGTGCGGGGAGGGAGGGGTAGGCAGAAAAAAAGGGAGAATGGGCGGCCGGATTATCGAAGATCCGCCTCAGG
>CAZIVQ010000281.1:0-5891 GCA_964542415.1 uncultured Bacteroidia bacterium
GTTACAGGCCAGCTGAACCTGTTTTTTTTAGAAAAGCGACAAGCGACTGGGCGACTGGCGACTGAACGACAAGCGATTCACGACTGGGCGACTGGCGACTGAACGACATGCGATTCACAGGATAAATGATCCTGTTAATCCTGTCAAAAAACAAAAAACAACCCTCCCCCTTGCCACCCTGCGCCTGCTTTCGTTCTTTGGTACCAGAACGACCACCCAGCTATCTACTCTTCGCTCGAAGCGAGGGCTGGAGCAGCGCTCCATGTCTGTTTTCTCTTTTCTCTCATCTCTTTTCTCTCATCTCTTTTCTCTCATCTCTCATCTCTCTTCTCTCATCTCTTTTCTCTCATCTCTTTTCTCTCATCTCTCAAGATGCCCCACATCACCCTCATCCCCACCCCCATCGGCAACCTCGAAGACCTGACTTTCCGGGCGCTGCGGCTGCTCAAGGAGGCCGACCTGATCGCGGCGGAGGACACCCGCAGCTCGGGCAAGCTGCTCAAGCACTACGGGGTGGAGACCCCCACCACCGCCCTACACATGCACAACGAGCACCAGCGCGTGCCGACCCTACTCGACAAGCTCGTGGCCGAGGACCTGCGCCTCGCGGTGGTGACCGATGCGGGCACGCCGGGCATTTCTGATCCGGGCTTTTTGCTGGTACGGGAAGCCGTGGCCCGGGGCATCACGGTGGAGACCTTGCCGGGGCCTACGGCTTTTGTCCCGGCCTTGGTCAACAGCGGTTTGCCCTGCGACCGCTTTGTGTTTGAGGGTTTTTTACCCGTCAAAAAAGGCCGTCAAACCCGCCTGCAGCAATTGGCCACCGAGCCGCGCACCCTGGTCTTCTACGAATCGCCCCACCGCCTCGGGCGCACCCTCCGCGACCTGGCGGAGCACTTCGGCGGAGACCGCCCCGCCTGCGTGAGCCGGGAGCTGAGCAAGCTCTACGAAGAAAACCGCCGCGATACCCTTGCTGCCCTGCACGAGCACTACCTCGCCAAACCCCCTAAAGGTGAGATCGTGCTGGTCGTGGGCGGTGCGTCTTGAACGCGGGAGCCCTCTTAGGTTTGGCCCGGGGTCTGGCCTCGCGCAAACCTACGAGGCCTCACCCCTGCCATCCTGGCAGCCGGAGGGGCATTTCTGGCCGCTTTGACTGAACCAAAGACCGCTGGAACAGTATTAGAAGCTGTAGGAAAAACTGCCTATCTTACTGCTCTGGTAAAAGCTCGACTTCTTTGCGCCCTTTGTGAGCCCCCGTGTCCTTTGCGGTAAAAACATAGAGACCTCATGTCCTTAGACCTCCACCAGCTCGATCTCGATTCCCAAGCCCTCATTCGTAAGGTGAGCCGCTTTGTCCGGCGGGAATTCGAACACTTTTCCTACGAAGATGTCGAATTCAAACGGGAAAATGACCCCTTCACCTATGTCGACGTGACCACCGAGCAGATGCTCAAAGAAGGCTGTCAGCGCCTGATTCCGGGTTGTGGGTTTGTGAATGAAGAATCGAAAAATGAGCCCAGCGACAACGGCTACGTCTGGATCATCGACCCCATTGACGGCACGTCGAACTTCACCCACGGGGTGGCGCACTTTTCCATCAGCGTGGCCCTGGCCAAAGATAATGAAGTGGTGCTCGGCTACGTCTACGAGCCCATGCAGGACCGCATGTTTCACGCCATCAAAGGCCATGGTGCCTGGCTGAATGACCGCAGCCTGCAAGTGAGCCGCCGTTCTGAGTTGAAGGCGGGCCTCATTGCCACGGGTTTTCCTTACGAACGCTTTGACTGGCTGGGCGACTACCTGCGGGTGGTGACCGACATCATGGACCACGCCCACGGCATCCGGCGCATGGGCAGCGCGGCCCTGGACATGGCCTACGTGGCCGCCGGTTGGTTTGATGGTTTCTTCGAATTTAACCTCAACGCCTGGGACATTGCTGCCGGTTCGCTGCTGGTGCAGGAAGCCGGTGGGCGGGTCACCGGCTTCGATGGCAGCGACGACTACCTGTTTGGCAAGCATATCGTAGGCAGCAGCGGGCGGGTACATGAGGAATTGCTGGCTGTGATGCAGCGACATGACATCGTCAAGGACCGGCCTTGGATGGTTGGGTAATCCCCTGTCTTTCTGCCAGAATATCTGTACTTTTGTCCTTCCAACTTTCTTGCCGACCACACGATCTTTGGGCCGCTTTGGCAATATATTCCTGAGAAGCCAGCCATCGCCCTGTGTACCAGGTTCATTCTAATGTCGCTCTACTATGCTCAACCTGATAAAGAAACTCTTTCCTTCCAAACACGATCGCGACGTGAGGCAACTTCAGCCCTACGTCGAGCTTGTCAATAAAGCCTTTGACCAACTCCAGACCCTGACTGACGACGAGCTGCGCGGCAAGACCGCTGAGTTTAAGCAAAGAATCAAGGAATACACCGCTGAGATCGGTGAGGAGATTGATTCCCTGCGTGAGCAGGCCGAGGCTGAAACGGACATTCATCACAAAGACGACCTCTACAACGAGATTGACGAGCTGAGCAAGACTTTCTACCAGCAGCTCGACGAGATCATGGAAGAGCTGGTGCCCGAAGCTTTTGCCGTGGTCAAAGAGACCGCCCGCCGCCTGACTGAAAACCATCAGCTGGTGGTACAGGCCAACGACTACGACCGGGAGTTGGCCGAGCGCTTTAAAAGCATCGACCAGCACGTGGAAATCCAAGACGACAAGGCCATTTGGAAACACCGCTGGATGGCTGCTGACAGCGAGGTGGTTTGGAACATGGTCCCCTACGACGTGCAGCTCATGGGGGGCGTGGTGCTCCACAAGGGTAAAATCGCGGAGATGGCGACTGGGGAAGGGAAAACCTTGGTGGCAACCCTGCCCATTTACCTCAATGCCCTCACCGGCCTGGGGGTACATCTGGTCACGGTAAACAACTACCTCGCCCGTCGTGACGCCGAATGGAATGCCCCCATTTTCCGCTTCCACGGCATGACCGTCGATTGTATCGACCTGCACCAGCCTAACTCCGACGAGCGCCGCAAGGCCTACCGCGCCGACATCACCTACGGCACCAACAACGAATTTGGCTTCGACTACCTGCGCGACAACATGACCACCCACCCGGAGTACCTCGTGCAGCGCAAGCACTACTACTCCATCGTGGATGAGATCGACTCGGTGCTGATCGACGAGGCGCGGACGCCGCTGATCATCTCCGGGCCGGTGCCTCGCGGCGATAAGCACGAGTTCAACGAGCTTAAGCCGCGCATCGAGCGACTGGTGCGGGCCCAGCAGAAGCTCATCACCAACTTGCTCAGCGAGGCTAAGAAAAAGATCGAAGCTGGCAACGAGAAAGACGAAGGGGGGCTGGCCCTCTTCCGGGCCTACAAGGGCCTGCCCAAGTATGGGCCACTGATCAAATTCCTCAGCGAAACGGGCATGCGGGCCGTGCTGAACAAAACGGAGGGGTTCTATATGCAGGACAACTCCAAGCACATGCACATCGCCACCGACCCGCTCTATTTCACCATCGACGAAAAAAACAACCAGATCGAGCTGACCGACAAAGGCCGGGAGTTGATCTCGGAGTCGGGCGAAGACCCCAACCTCTTCGTGTTGCCCGATGTAGCGGCAAGCTTCTCTGAAATCGAAGGGGACTCAATCCTTTCTCCCGAAGAGAAAGTCCAGAAAAAAGATGTCCTGGCCCGGGATTTCGGAGAAAAATCCGAACGCCTTCATGCGATCAACCAGTTGCTCAAGGCCTACACCCTCTTCGAAAACGATGTGGACTACATCGTGCAAGATGATAAGGTGATGATCGTCGACACACAGACCGGCCGGGTGCTGGCGGGTCGTCGCTACTCGGACGGCCTGCACCAGGCGATTGAGGCCAAGGAAAACGTGAAGATCGAGGCGGCGACCCAGACCTTCGCCACGGTGACCTTGCAGAACTATTTCCGGATGTATGAAAAGCTGGCCGGGATGACCGGTACCGCCGAGACGGAGGAGGCAGAATTCTTCGAAATCTACAAGCTGGATGTGGTGGTGATTCCCACCAATCGCCCCATTCAGCGCCTCGACCTCGACGACCTGGTCTACCGCACCAAGCGGGAGAAGTACAACGCGGTCATCAAGGAGATCGAGAAATTCAGGGAGAAAGGCCAGCCCATTCTGGTCGGTACCACCTCAGTGGAGGTCTCGGAGTTGCTCAGTCGTATGCTGGGCCGTGCTGGGATCCCCCACAACGTCCTTAACGCCAAGCACCACCAGCGGGAGGCTGAGATCGTGGCCGCAGCCGGGCAGGCCAGTACCGTGACCATTGCTACCAACATGGCCGGCCGGGGTACGGACATCAAGCTCGGGAAAGGCGTAGTCGAATCGGGGGGCTTGGCCATCATCGGCACCGAGCGTCACGAGTCGCGTCGCATCGACCGGCAGCTGCGCGGTCGTGCCGGTCGTCAGGGCGACCCGGGCGTGTCTCAGTTCTTCGTTTCGCTCGAAGATGACCTCATGCGCCTCTTTGGCTCGGAGCGGGTCTCCAAGGTCATGGACCGCATGGGCGCCAAAGAAGGCGATGTTATCCAGCATTCGATGATCAGCCGCTCTATCGGCAACGCCCAGAAGAAGGTGGAAGAAAACAACTTCGCCATGCGTAAGCGCCTGCTGGAGTACGACGATGTGATGAACTCGCAGCGCGAAGTCGTCTACCGCCGCCGCCGCAACGCTCTCTACGGCGACCGCATCAAGGTCGACCTCGACAACATGCTCTTCGACCTTTGCACCGACATCGTGGCCCGCTACTACAATTTGCCCGATGTGGAGGGGATGAAGGAAGAAATCCTACGGACCCTATCGGTGGGTTTCGAAATGGATGAGAAGACCTTCAGTGAAATGGAGGAGGAGAAAGTAGTGGAGCAAGTCTATGCCAAGGCGCGTAGGACCTATGATCGCCGGGCGGAGTTGATCCGCGAAACCATGGAAAAGCCGCCGGAGTTTTGGGAGCAGCTGCGCAAAAATAACCCTCACGTGCAACGGCTGGTCTACGGCTTCTCGGATGGCAACCGCGACCTGCCACCGGTAGTAGTCGAGCTGGATCAGGTCATCGCCTCCAACGGGCAGGTGGTGGTCGACGAGATGGAAAAGGTCATGACCCTCAACATCATCGACAACAAGTGGAAAGACCACCTGCGGGAGATGGATGAGCTGCGGCAGGCGGTACAGAATGCCGTTTTTGAGCAAAAGGACCCGCTGCTGGTTTACAAGTTCGAGTCCTTCGAGCTGTTTCAGCGGATGCTCAAGGAAATCAACCGGGACGTGCTTTCGACCTTGTTCAAGGCCGCCCAGCAGGAAGAGGCCAAAACCACGGCCCGCGAGACGCCTAAGCGTGACGACTTCAGCCGCTACTCCGCAGGCCGGGGCGCCGGGGCCGAAGCCGAGCGGCAACGCCGGAAAGAACTCGATGTGATGGCCTCCGCTTCGGGAGAAGGGGAGGGGCAGCAACCCCGCAACCGCAAAGAACGCCGCCGCATAGAGCAACAGCAAGGGGGAGGCAAAAGAGAAAGCCTGGCTGCCCGGCAGCGTGAGGCTTCGGTGCGCAAGAAAATCCCGAAGAAAAAGAAGGGGAAATAGGCTTTGCTTAGCCCCAACCCTTGATGGCTAAACGGCCCGGCAGCGCTTGCCGGGCCGTTCGGCTTTGATATATTCCGCTAAGGCAGCAGCCTTGACCGTTCGTGCAACCCCCCCCTTGAAAACGCCCATTCCTGATTTATCTTTGAGTCAACAGGTTAAAGTAAAGAATGAGCAAGGATTAGGGTTGACTCATCTGCTAGCGCAGGTTTGAGTCCCCTAATTTTTTTGTTTGAAGAGATGGACAGATAGGGAGAGGCGAGAGGTGAGA
>CAZIVQ010000282.1:0-5890 GCA_964542415.1 uncultured Bacteroidia bacterium
GGCCGCCAAACGAACGGGCAACATGGAGAATTTTTCCGGGTCGTGCAAGGGGGGAGAGATGAGACGAAGCGATCAGCGATGTGCGACTGGACGAGGAGCGATTGAGCGACCGGAAGGTTGCCCCCCACGCTGGTAGGGCTGTCAAAATCCCTGCTTTTGCCCTGGCAGCGTCGAACGTCCTGCGGCTTGGGCTGCTGCCGGGGGGGGCGCCAAAAAAATAACCTTGCCAAGCTTCCACCAAAAAGAATCCCGGCCAAAGCGGCCGGGATGGTAGGTTGAATGACCTGATGTCTTTTTTTACCAAAGTATCAGGGGGACACGCAAGAGCGGATCAAAGGCGCTCAAAGCGAATTTCGTTGATGCGGTGGCCGTCGGTCGAGAGTTTGATGAAGAGGTTGACTTCAAACTGGCCTTTGGCGCTTTGGTACTCGCCGAGGGCGTAGAAGGTACCTCCGGTATCTCCTTTGTGGCGCACCCGGAAGGCGTTGGGGGGATAGTTGCTGAAGAATTGGCGCATGACATAAAGGGCTTGCTTCTGGCTGTGAACCTGTCGCTGCCCCATAAGGGTTATTTCGATCCGCTCATTGAAGAAACTAACTAATCGGTCGGCATTTCCATCGATTAGGCTCTCTTGGATCTGACCCAGCACTTCAGGCGCCGATTGTCCCCGCGAGCTGCTCGGACTGAGCAGCATGGTCATAGCAAGAAGGACGATCGAATACGCAAATTTCATACTTTCGGGACCTTAGGAAGGTGTCGTAATTGGCTACTGTTCCTCTGCCATAACCGTGCCAATACCCTGGGGAAGGTAAGCAACCAACTTGTTTGGTTACAGGGGGCGGTTGAGTGGGCTTTTTTTGCCCCTGAGTTTGATCTGGCCGGGAATGAGGACTTTCCCATTATGGGAAATATACGTACCGTTGGCGCAAGTTTTTTGACCGCTTGCGCAAGGATTTTCCAGCTGAATCCTCCCCGATAGCAGTAGCACTTTTGCAGATTCCTTTTACCTTTGTTGACATGAACACACGTAAGGTTATTCTCATTATCATGGATGGATGGGGCATCGCTGAAGACCCCTCCGTCTCTGCGATCCAGGCCGCCGCTACTCCCTTTTATGATGAGGCGATCCAGACCTATTCTTATACGCAGCTTGAAGCTTCAGGTAAGCCCGTAGGCCTGCCCGATGAACAAATGGGCAACAGTGAAGTAGGTCACATGAACATCGGCGCGGGCCGCATTGTCTATCAGGATCTGGAACGGATCAACCTTGAATTGAGCGGTGATGGCTTCGCCAACAACGAGCATTATCAGGCGCTGGTACACTACTGCGAACAAAACCAGAAGCCCCTCCATTTGCTGGGCCTGCTTTCTGATGGCGGTGTTCATAGCAGCATACATCATCTCGAAGGCATCATTCGCCTGCTGAGCAAAACCGATATCCCGGCGGTTTATGTCCATGTCTTTACTGATGGCCGCGACACCGATCCCCAAGGAGGGGCAGCCTATGTGAAGGCCTTGCAGCAGACCCTGGACGAATGCCAGACCGGCAAAATCGCCTCGGTCATCGGGCGGTACTTTGCCATGGACCGGGACAAGCGCTGGCCGCGGGTCAAAAAGGCCTATGACCTGCTGGTCCACGGTAAAGGCGAAGCCTTTGACTCGGCCGAGGCCGCCATTCAGGCTTCGTATGAGGCGGGCGTGACCGATGAGTTCATTGAGCCGCGGGTCATCACCGAAAATGGCGCGCCGGTAGCCAAGCTGGAAGCGGGAGATGCGGTGTTGTTTTACAATTTCCGTACCGACCGCGGCCGTCAGTTGACCACGGTGCTTACCCAGCAAGACATGCCCGAGGAGGACATGCAGGCCCTCGACCTGTACTATGCCACCATGACCCGTTACGACGATACCTTTAAAGACGTACACGTCCTCTATGAAAAAGCGGCAATCGTCAACGGGTTGGGGGAATACCTTTCCAAGCATGGCAAAACCCAGATCCGCATCGCCGAGACGGAGAAGTACCCCCACGTGACCTTTTTCTTCAACGGCGGCCGCGAAGTTCCCATGGAGGGAGAGCGCTACCTGCTGTGTCCTTCGCCACAGGTGCCAACCTATGACTTACAGCCAGAAATGAGCGCCTACGACATCCAGGACAAAATCCTGCCCGAACTCGAAGGCGAAACGGCCGACTTCATCTGCCTGAACTTCGCCAACCCTGACATGGTGGGCCATACCGGGGTATTTGAAGCGGCAGTAAAAGCCTGTGAAACGGTAGACAAAACTACCCATGCCGTGGTAGAGATAGCCAAGGCACATGGCTATTGTTGCCTGGTCACCGCCGACCACGGCAATTCTGACCGCATGAAAAACCCCGATGGTTCGCCCCATACCGCCCATACCACGGTGCAGGTACCGCTGTACCTGGTCGACCCGGAGGAGAAGTTTACCCTTAAGCCACAGGTCGGCAAGCTCGGCGACCTGGCCCCGACCATCCTCACCCTGATGGGCCTGCCGGTGCCGGAGGAGATGACGGGCGAGGTGCTGGTGGAGGGGAAGAGGTAAAGTAGGGGCGCCCGGCAGTGCGCCCCATGTAGAAGCGCCCGGCAGTGCGCCCGATCGCCGTAGAAGCGCCCGGCAGTGTGCCAGATAGCGCTGGTTTAGAAAAAAACGTAGGTTGAGTATGAGCAGACATACAAACGGGCCGGAGGTTCGAGGACGCACCTCTGGCTTTTTTCTTTGGGGAATGTTGTGGGGGAGCTGCTTGCTGCTGGCTTGTGGGGGGGCGCGTAGCTCGGAAAAGGGGCCGTTGCAGCAGCAGTTGGCGGCCCAGCTTGAAGCAAGTTGTGCCGAAGGGGGGCGCTACCAGAAGACCGTGACCAACTTACTGGAACCGGGCAGCGAGCCCGAGGGACAAACTTTCGAGCTGGGCGGGGAAGCTTGTTTGCTGAAAGAAGAATTGACCTACGCCTTGCGCAAGTACTACGCCTCGCCTTACCTGCGTGATGCCTTCACCACCAGTCAGCAAGGCGATACCCTCACGGCTCAGGTGCGCACAGACCAGGCCAACGAGGTGGAATTGCAAGCCCAGCGGCTGGTATGGCAGGGCCCCGACAGCCTGCTTCGTTATGTAGAAAGCCACCTCGAAAAGCACAGCTGGCTCTACGACATGCGCATCGACTTGGTCGCCCACTTCGACTCCCTCGGCCATTATCAGCGCCATCAACTAGAGGTCATGACCGACATCCCGCTCATTGGCAGTGACTTCCACGCCCGGATCGAGGGGAGGAGGGAGTGAAGAGGGGAAGATGTGAAGAGGGGAAGATGTGAAGATGGGAAGATGGGAAGATGGGAAGAGGTTTAGGGGGTAGGGGACTTGGGGATTGGGAGGTGAGGGATAATCGTTTCTGGGTCGTGTTCCCTGAGCCCTACTTTTTTAGCCCTTCCGCGGATTTGCAATTCGGGCGAGTAACAGCCTTACTACTCAATCTCTCTCATGAACTTGATCGCCGTTTTTATCGGAGGCGGGCTGGGAAGCCTGCTGCGTTTTGCCCTGTCGCTTTGGCTGGGCAAGCACAGCAGTGGCTTCCCCACCGGCACCTTTGCCGCCAATGTGCTGAGTTGTATGGTGATCGCCCTGGCCTGGGCCTACTTTGCCCGGCGGGTGGAGCTCGATGAGGCCTGGCGTTTGCTGGTGTTGGTGGGATTTTGCGGTGGGTTTTCCACTTTTTCGACCTTTAGCCTCGAAACCTTGCGGATGATCCAGGCCGGGCAGCTGGGCTTGGCCGTGGCCTATGTCGCCGGTTCTGTCGGCTGCTGCCTCCTGGTGCTGATCGCCATAGAGAAAGGGGCCGGTCTCTGATTGCTGCTTCTGCCTTCCCTCATGGCCGTTTTTCCCTGACTTTCCCGCTCGCTCAACCTTTTGTGGGAGCCAAAAGTCCCAGGAAGGTATTTTTTGATCATCCGCGCCTAAAAGCTAGCAATCGAGGAATGAAGCCGTGAAAATGGCTTTTTTGAACAAGCGTTCTGGAAAAATCCAAACGGTTTTTTGAAATTTCCCAACAAAAAGCCGGGGAAATATTTGCCACCCCCTGGTTTTTTACGTATGTTTATTACGACAATCAAAAGATTACTATTTTTTGGTCTTCTGATTAACCTACCTAATACCCAATCCCAATGTGCTCCGTCTTCCCCAGGCGGAGCCATTTCTTTTTTGTGGAATAATGTGCGGTTTTTTCTTTTTTACCACAGATCATGGATGCCGGTGAAATCGGTAGGTCACGAATCATGGATCCTGGAGAAACCGGGAGAGATTTCACTAAGGCCACAGAGAAAACCCCAACCCCCATACTCTGCGAACCTCCGCGCCACCTCAGCGCCCTCTGCGTTAAAAACCAAGCATTCCCCCAAAACCCCAACCCTCAAACCCACAAAAACCACCCATAGACCGTCAGCAACGACAGCGGAATGCCCAGCCCCACGAAAATGCTCGCCAAGGGCGGGTTGAGGTCGTGGTCCATGCAGATGATGGCGGGGGTGATCATGGGGGCCATGGCGGCTTCGAGAATGGAGACGTCAATGGCGAGGCCGCTTTGGCGAAAGAGGCCGAGGTAGAGGGCGGCGATCAGGGCGGGGGCTAGCAGGAGCTTGTAGACCAGCCCGGCGGCCAGGGCAGGGTAGGGGAAGCGGCGCGTGGGTAGCTGCAACTGCAGGCCCACTGAGACCAGTGCCAGGGGCGTGAGGGTACTGCCGAGGCTATCGAGGGTGAAGTTGAGCCAGCCGGGAAAGGTCCACCAAGAGAGGGCCAAGGCCAGCACGAAGGCCACGAAGGGCGGAAAGCTCAGCACCCGCCGCCCGATTTGACGCCAGCTGAAGCTGCCGCTGCCGTAGTAGCCCACCGCCGCAATGCCCAAGGTGGAGAGCACCAGAAAGGCCCCCGGTTGGTCGCAGAGGATGGCGATCTTGAGGCCCGCCTCGCCATAGAAATAGCGGATGAGCGGGAAGCCCACAAAAGAGGTGTTGCCCAGGCCGCAGACCAGCACCATGGCCCCCACCGTGCGCTTGTCCAGCTTCCACCAGCGCCCGAACGCAGTGAAAAGCGGAATGGCCACCAAAAACACGATCCAGCTCATGCCGATGGGAAAGGCCAGCTCCCAACCGAGGGTCAGCTCCGGAATGTAGCGCAGCGTGATCGCCGGGAGGGACAAGTATATGATGAAGGCATTGATGCCTTTGGCGGCGTCGCGGGGAAAGCCGGGTAGACGCCGCAACCCGATGCCGAGCAACAAGCAGGTGATGAGCAAGATGAAATTCTCCATGCAAAAAACCGACAGGCATCAACTCAGGCCTCATTTCGAAGGAAAGGCGGCCTTTTTCTCCTAAAAAAAAGCCCTGCCTGATGATTCAGGCAGGGCGGGAAGGAAGCGGTCGATCAGACTTTCTGTTTCATCCGGTCCATCAGCTTGACGAAAGGGGAGGTATTTTGCATCACGTAGAAGTGGAGGAAAGGAATGCCTGCTTCTAGCAGCTTGATGCACTGGCGCTCGGCCCAGCCGATGCCCACTTCGATTTGGGCTTTGCGGTCGGGGGCAGCGAACATGCGCTCGGTCAGCTCCTCAGGGATGTCAATGTGGAAGATCGAAGGCAGCACATTCAGCTGCCGCTGCGAGGTCATGATCTTCATGCCGGGAATGATGGGAATCGTGATGCCAAAGTCACGGGCTTCCTTGATGAAGGCGAGGAATTTGTCCGTGTCGTAAAACATCTGCGAAACGGCATAGTGGGCCCCGGCTTCCTGCTTTGCTTTGAGGATTTCGAGGTCATATTTGAGGTTTGGCGATTCGAAGTGCTTTTCGGGATAGCAGGAAACCCCGATACAAAAATCTGAGCTGGCAGC
>CAZIVQ010000283.1:0-5844 GCA_964542415.1 uncultured Bacteroidia bacterium
CCCGTTTCCCGTACCTATCAGGTGGGGCTGAATGCGAGTTTTTAAGGCCGGACGAGATATATCTCTGGAATAAAGCGTAGAGAATAAAGCCAGGTCCTGGCCTTTCTCAACCTCTTACCATCTGTCCATCCTCTTCTCCGGATGCAAACAAACTAAGTTATGAACTACTACGATAAATTTTTCTATTGGCTGGCCCCGGGCTTGCTCACGCTGAGCCTGCTGCTGGCCACGGGTTGTGACCGGGAATTTTTGGAAACGCCGATCCGAGGGGAGCAAACCCTCGACACGTTTTTTAAAACCGAAACCCACGCGGTAGAGGCCACCAATGCGGTCTATGCCCACATGCGTGATTGGACGGTCCATGTCTTTTCCTACATTGGCGTGACTGACATCATCTCCGATGACACCGACAAAGGCAGTACCCCCAGTGACGCCAACTTCCTCAACGACATCGACAATTTCACCTTCGACGCGGGCAACACGGCCCCCGCCGGGGTCTGGGGAGGCTACTACCAGGGCATCTACCGCGCCAACGTGGCCCTGGAAAACATCCCGGCCATCGAAATGGACGAGGCGCTCAAGGCCCGCCTGCTGGGCGAGATTAGGCTGCTACGCGGCTATTATTACCTGAACCTGGTGCGCTGGTTTGGCGACTTGCCCCTGATCACTCAGACGTTGACCCCAGATCAGTACATCACCCAGAGCCGCAACCCCAAGGCGGAAGTCTATGCTCAGATCATTCAAGACCTGGAAGCGGCAGAGGTGGTTTTGCCGCTGAAGTCCCAGTACCCGGCTGCCGACTTGGGCCGGGCCACCAAAGGCGCAGCGCAAGGCCTGCTGGCCCGGACCTACTTGGCGATGGGCGACTTTCCTAAAGTGGAAGAATACGCCATGAAGGTGATTAACTCGGGAGAATATGCCTTGCTGGAAAGTTACAGCACGATTTTTACCCGGGAAGGAGAAAACAGCAGTGAGTCCCTCTTCGAAGTGGGAACCGTCGCATTGGAGACGGGCGGGGCCGCCTCGCAGTACAATGAAGTGCAAGGGGTGCGTGGAACCCCCAACCTGGGCTGGGGCTTCAACCGCCCCTCCGATGACCTGGTCTCCACCTACGAGCCCGGCGACCCCCGGCGGGAGGCGACCATTCTCTATCCGGGCGAAGTGCTGCCCGATGGCTCCGCCATCATCGAGGACAACCCCAACATCGTCAACGAGCGCTACAACCAGAAAGCCTGGGTGCCCGAGCATCCCGGCGGCAACGGCAACGGCCCGGGCAACATTCGCCTGCTGCGCTATGCCGATGTGCTGCTGATGGCCGCCGAGGCCCTCAATGAAAACGGCAACCCCACCCAAGCCCTGCCCTACCTCAACCAGATTCGCGAGCGGGCCCGCGGCAACCGCACCACCGTCCTGCCCGATGTCACCACCACCGATCAGGTGGAGCTGCGCGAAGCCATCTGGCACGAGCGCCGCGTAGAGCTGGCCCTAGAGCAGCAGCGCTGGTTTGACCTCACCCGCCAAGGCCGGGCCGCGCAAGTGATGCAAGCCCTCGGCAAGCCTTTTGTCGAAGGCAAACACGAGCTGCTGCCTATTCCCCAGACTGAGATCGACCTCAGCGGCGGGAATTTGTCGCAGAACCCCGGGTATAATTAGGGAATAGGGGAATAGGGGATGTACGGGAATAGGGGGAGTAGGGGAATAAGGCAGGATGTTAGTCCCCGCCATCGCGGTTGCGAAGGCGGGGGCTTGTTTGTTGTAGGGGTTTGGGTTATTTTTAAACAGCCAAAAATCGAAAGATGGATGTAGCAACACGTCACCGGGACATCGTAAGGAAAGTCGTGGAGTACATAGCCTCCATTTCCCCTTCTGACGAAAAAGTTGAAACGCAGCTGATTATGGACGAAGTGCGCGGGCACTACCTGCTGTTTTCGGTAGGGTGGGAAACTGATACCTACCGGGAATATGCCCCTTTTGTCCATATCGACGTAAAGTCCGATGGTAAAGTCTGGCTTCAGCATGACGGAACGGACCTGCGAATCGCGTTGATGCTAGCTGAGCAGGGCATCCCCAAGAACCAGATCGTACTGGGATACCGAGCACCTTACCGGCGAGACGAACTGCCTGAGTTTGCGCCTAATTGAGGGGAGTGGGGGAGTAAGGGAATAGGGGGAATAGGGGAATAAAGCAGGATGTTAGTCCCCGCCGTCGCGGTTGCGAGGGGGGGGGCTTTTGCTTTTTGCTTTGCAAAAACAACCCGGCCGGGCGGTGGGCTATTTTTGCAAAGCAAACCTGAGCAGGAAACCATCAGCCCCCACCGTCGCGGTTGCGAGGGTGGGGGCTGCCAGGTGAAGCGGGTGTCTATTTGCCAGTGAAGTCGGGTTTGCGCTTTTCCATAAAGGCCTGGGTCCCTTCTTTGCCGTCTTCGGAAGTGATGGCCTGGCCAAAGTTTTCGGCTTCAGCCTGGTAGCCGTTGCGGTTGATGTAGCCATTGCGATTCTGGTAGCCGGCGTTGACGGCGTCGAGGGTGAGGCGAATGGCCAGGGGGCTCTGTTCGTAGGCTTTACGCAGGATTTCGAGGCATTTGTCGGCCAGTTCGCCGCGGGTGGTCACGTGGTTGACCAGGCCCCAGCGCAGGGCTTCGGGGGCTTCGATCATGTCGGCCGTAATGAGTAGCTCGGTTGCTTTGCCTCGCCCGATGAGCTGGGCCAGGCGCTGGGTACCCCCATAACCGGCGAGTAGCCCGAGCTTGACCTCTGGCTGACCAAATTTGGCGTTCTCCGAAGCGATGCGCATATGGCAGGCCATAGCCAGCTCACAGCCGCCGCCTAAGGCGAAGCCATTTACCGCCGCGATGATGGGCTTGGGCGAATTCTCGATGGTAAAAAAGACCTTCTGCCCAAAACGGCTCGCCTCTGCGGCCTCTTCGGCAGACATGCTGGAAAATTCGCTGATATCGGCACCGGCAGCAAAGGCCTTGTCACCCGAACCAATGATCACTGCGCCTTTGACTTCGTCGTCTTTCGCCATCTGTTTGACCACCGCCTTCAGCTCTTCCAGCATCTTGCGGTTGATGGCGTTGAGAACCTTCGGGCGATTCAGCATGATCACCAGGGTGTGGTTTTTCTTTTCGGTTAGCAGGGTTTCGTACATGCGGGTGGGGAGATGAGAGATGAGAGAAAAGAAATGAGAGAAGAAGAGCGGAGAATATGGGGTGCGTCCCGGTGAGATGCGTGGGCGGTGCCCGGGTCCCAGTGCTGATCCTTGGCCAGATCAATTATACCCAAACGCTTGTATTTCCCCAAGACAAAATCACTTTGCCCACAAAAAAAGCCCACTGACGGGCAGCGGGCTCCTTTCGGTTATTCTTTGGTACGGGTGGGATTCTCTGGATCGAAACTTTCTATATCAAAGTCATCGGTGATGCCAGGATAAAACTCTGATTGCATCAGGTTTTCGATCTCTTCCATGGTCGCCTGCGTCTGCTCAGTCTCGAAGAGCAGGTTGTCGATCATGATGTCTTCCCGCTCGGTGTTTTGCAAGGTCATCGGCTGGTCCTTGATGTACTCGACCATTTCCTCGATGGTTTGGAGCTGCTCCTCAATCACCTCGCGGTTTTCTTTGACCTTGTAGTAATTTTCCATCCGCATTTCGAGCAGCTTGAGCCGCTTCTCTTTGATCTTCTTCAGCCGGCTCGAAGCATTTTTTAGGTCTTGGTTTACCCGGTCGATCTCCTGTACCGTCTGGTGGATGGCGTTTTCATTGGCCAGTTCCGGAAATTTGTCTTGAAAATAAAGCAGCCGGGCATAGGAAACCTCAATGGCGTTCATCTTATTCAAAAAGCTGTTGACTAAGGTGGGCACTGTCGTGTTGAGCTTCTTGAAGCTGTCGCGCACGGCCTTGATGCGGCGGCGCAACTTGTCAAAGCGCTGCTGCGACTCCAGGGTCAACTCATTGTAATAGTCGACCAGGGTCTTGGTTTTCTGAAAGGCGTCGATGTCCTTCTGGTATTTGGCGTTGATGGCCCGGATGAAGCGGGGGTTTTGGCTGATGGCACTGAGCAACATCAGCTCCAGGCCCCCGGCCATGAGGATGATCGACGGGGTAATAAGCTCAGGAGCCAGGCCGGGGAGTTCCGGGGCAAAAATGACCCCCAAAGCCGCCAATCCACCAATAATGCTCATCATCACCAAATGGACCGGCCAGAAAAAGGCCTCTTTGGTGTAGTTGATGAACTTCTGGATCCGGGTTTTCGTTTTCTTGGATTTTGCCAAAGCAGATATAAATTATGCTAGTTGACTTGCGGATGAAAGCGGGAAAGTACTACATTGTTTTATCTCTTCTACCTACCACCAATATCCTCGTCAAGTTACAAAATGGGCGCGAAATATGGTAAGCTTCCCCGCCTTGGATGTTGAGAGACCGCTAAATATTGGGCAAGCCTGCTTGTTGGTACGTAGAAACCTGGACGGAGATAGCGGCCATAACCAGAAAATCAGCTAACAGGAATCTCGGCTACCGCCTTGTCGATGCGCTTGAGCGTCTCTTCCCGGCCGATCAAGGCCGCAATGTCAAAGGCCCCCGGCCCAAAGGAAACCCCCGTCAAAGCCAGCCGCAGCGGGGCCAGCACCTTGCCTTTGCCCACCTCTTTTTCTGCCAGCAGGCCTTCAAAAGCTTCCTCCAGCAGAGACGCCTCCCAGCTGGTCACGGTTGCAAAGCGCTCCTTCAGGGCCGTCATCAGCTCCGGCGAATCAGTCTTCCAGCGCTTGCTGGCCATTTTCTCGTCGTAGCTCTGGGGCGTCTCGAAAAAATATGGCGCTTGGCTCACGATCTCCGGCAGCAGCGTCACCCGCTCCTGCATCAGCACGATCACCTGCGTGAGGAAAACATCCTCTGGCAGGGCGTAGCCCGCTTTCTCTACCTCAGCTTTCACTGCGGGGAGCAAGGTTGCTGGCGAGGTTTGGCGCAGATAGTTTTGATTAAACCACTTGAGCTTGTCGAGGTCGAAGTGGGTGGCGCTCTTGTTGATGCGATCCAGGCTAAACCGCTCCACCAGCCGGTCGTGGTCCATCAACTCTTCGTCGTCGCCGGGGTTCCAGCCCAGCAGGGTCAGGAAGTTGAACATGGCCTCGGGCAGGTAGCCCTCCTCGCGGTAGCCGCTGGAAGTATTGCCGCTAGCCGGATCTTGCCACTCGGTCGGAAAGACCGAAAAACCCAGCTTGTCGGCCATGCGCTTGCTCATTTTGCCTTGTCCGTTGGGGTTGAGGATAAGCGGCAGGTGGACGAAGGTCGGCATGCTGTCTTCCCAACCAAAAGCCCGGTAGAGCAGCACGTGCAGCGGGGTAGAAGAAAGCCATTCTTCTCCCCGGATCACGTGGGTCACGCCCATGAGGTGGTCGTCCACCACGTTGGCGAGGTGGTAGGTCGGCATGCCGTCGGACTTGAGCAGCACCTTGTCGTCGAGCTGACTCGACTGGATCACCACCCAGTTGCGGATTTCGTCGTAGAAGCGGATTTCTTCCTTGCGGGGCATGTTCATGCGCACCACATAGGGCTCACCTGCGGCGATGCGTGTTTCAACCTCTTGTTTGGAGAGGGAGAGGCTGTTTTTCATCTGGTTGCGGGTGGCAAAGTTGTAATGCTGGGTCTTGGCCCCGGCTTCCTTGAGGCGCTCGCGCATAGCCTCGATCTCCTCGGGGGTATCAAAGGCCAGGTAAGCCTTGCCTTCGGCCACCAGCTTATCGGCATAGGCCTGATAGAGACCCGCCTTGAAGCGGTCGCTCTGCCGGTAGGGGCCCGCCTCCCCTTCGAGGTGTACCCCTTCGGTGAATTCGATGCCCAGCCACT
>CAZIVQ010000284.1:0-5840 GCA_964542415.1 uncultured Bacteroidia bacterium
GAGGACACGGAGAAGTTTTGAAAAAGTAGGGCGTAGGAGGGCACGGAGGGTCGACCTTCGGTCCTCAGGTCGCTTATCGCTCGTCGCCACATCGCTTATCGCCCATCGCCCATCTCATCTCTCATTTCCCATCTCTCAAAATGACCTGGCTGGTTCTCGGATTTTTCCTGCTACGTTTTCTGGCGACCCTGGCCAATTGGCTGTGGCAACCCCGGCTGGGCTACCGGGAGGGGGAAGACGCCCCCTTTGTCTCGATCCTGGTCCCTGCGCGCAACGAAGCGAAAAACCTGCCTCACCTGCTGCGGGAGGTGGCGGGGATGCGCTATTCTCGCTACGAACTGGTGGTGCTGGATGACCATTCGGAGGACGAAACGGCGGCAATTTTGCAGCGGGCGGTGCTGAGCGACGAACGCATTCGCTACCTGCCGGGAAAGCCGCTGCCGCCGGGATGGTTGGGCAAAAACTGGGCTTGCCACCAGCTGGCCCAAGTGGCACGGGGGCAGTATTTTCTTTTCCTCGACGCCGACATCGCCGAGCTTTCCCCACAGCTGTTGCCGCGAACCCTGGCCGAGATGCGGGCCCGCCGCCTGAGCCTACTTTCTATTTTTCCCGACCAACTGATGGAAAGCTGGGGCGAGCGTCTGGTGGTGCCCATCATGCACTACCTGCTGCTGTCGCTGCTGCCGCTTTGGTGGATTCTGCGCTTGCCCTTTCCCTCTATGGCTGCCGCCAATGGGCAATTCATGCTGTTTGAAGGGGCGGCCTATCGCGCAGCTCGCTGGCACGAGCGGGTAAAATCGGTCATCGTGGAGGACATTGCCATCATGCAGCAAGTGAAAGCCGCCCGGCAGCGGGGGATGACTTTTGTGGCCTCAGGCCTGATCCACTGCCGCATGTACCACGGGTTTTGGGGGGGCATACAGGGCTTCAGCAAAAATATCCTGGCTGGGTTTGGGAACAGCAAGCTGGGATTGCTTGCCTACCTGTTTCTCATCAGCGCAGGGTGGGTTTTCCCCCTGATGAGCTTGCCAGTGAGCTATTGGCCGCTGTTGTTGGCAGGGGTGCTGGCGATTCGCGCCATGATCTCGCAACTGGCGGCCCAGCCTTCCGGAATAAATCTTATCTTGCACCCGGCACAGATAGCTACCCTGGTGGCTACCGGTCTTTTTTCTATTTATAAGCAATTCAGCGGCAAAAACGAATGGAAAGGTCGAAACCTGCAACTACCGCAGCCATCATCTTCCTCTTCATCTTCCACCTCATAGGGGTTATCGGGCTTCACCTCGAAGTTTCCCGGGAGCTTTTTATCAAGCTTGTACCGGCCAACCTCATGCTTTCGGTGCTGGTGCTCGGCTTTTTTCACCGGCGCTGGACTGTCAACTTCAGCATTTATTGCTTCGTCATTTTTTGGGCAGGCTACCTGGTGGAGTTGGTAGGAGTAAAAACCGGGGTTATTTTCGGGACTTATAGCTACCATACCGCCCTGGGTTTCAAGGTGGCTGGCGTTCCTCCCCTAATCGGGATCAACTGGCTGATGCTGATCTACTGCTCTGGCATCATTTCTCAACAGGCTACCCATAATATCTGGATCAACACCACCATCGGGGCGGTGCTGATGCTGCTGCTCGACCTGGTGATAGAGCCCATGGCCATGCGCTTTGACTTTTGGACCTGGCAAGGGGAAGCCATTCCCCTGCAAAACTTCTTCGCCTGGTTTGTCGTCAGCTGGGGGATGCTTTTTGCCTACCACAGCCTCGATCAAGAGAAAGAAAACCCGGTGGCTACCCCGCTTTACCTGATCCAACTCGGGTTTTTTGCCATCTTTTGGGTGGTCGACTTTGGCTTCAGCTGATGCGCTTTTTTCCAGTATCAATTTCTCACTTATGCGCCTATTACCCTCCCACCGGTTTGGATTTCTATTTCTGTTTTTCTGGCTGATGGCATCCAGCAGCTCCGCCCAATACTTCAGTGGCGGCCTGGTTTTGGGGGTCAATGCCTCCCAGGTAGATGGAGACCTGGTCGCCGGCTTTAACAAGGCCGGCCTTAGCGCCGGAGGCTTTTTGAGCTATCCGCTGAATGACCGGATCGGGTTGCAGGGCGAGCTGCTGTTCGAAGAATTAGGCAGTGCATTTGAACTGGGGCGGATCGTCCGCACCCGCCATATCAGCCTGCCTTTGGTGCTGACAGTAAACCTGCCAGTAGACCTTGGTGGGGGTTCTCAAGAGATCCAATTTCACGGGGGGCTCACGGGGGGCTTGCTGCTACGCGCCGATGATTTCAACGGCGAGATCACCCCGCTGCTCAACCGCATGGACCTGCGGGCCGTGGGCGGTTTGGCCTATCGTTTCTCGGGACGCATAGCCCTGATGCTGCGCTATGGCTACTCGGTCACCACTTTCGTCCCGGTCGAAAGCGCCATCGGGCCCGTCCAAAGCATCATTGCACCCGGCCGGACGGGGCTGTTTCACCACTACGTGAACTTTTCTCTCCGCTACTACCTGGCCGAGTAAGCGTTGTTTCTTTGGGTCAAAGCTCAAAGGCGGATGAGAGACTGCATGCGATACTGGGCATTGCCTTGCAGGCGCACGAAGTAAAGCCCGCTTTCCCAACCTTCCAGCGAGAGGGTATGTTGACCCGTGGCTTCTTCCTGGTTCAGGCTGCGCTGGTAGACCGGTTGCAGCTGGGCATTGTAGATGGTAAGCTGAGCGGGGCCTTTGGTGGCGATGTCCAGCTTTAGCTGGTCTTTAGCCGGATTTGGCCGTAGGTTCAGGTACATATTGTCCTGCTCGGCAAGGGTGATCCAATTGGAGGGCAAGATGCGGCCCGCCTGGTCGATCGCCCGGATCTGCATCGCACCGCTCACCCCTGCCGGTACTGGCAGGCCATACCCCTGCGGAACATGAGCCACCCTGCCGGGCGCATAGGTGCCGACCAGGTCGAGGGGGCCATTCGGAGGCGCTTGCCACAGTTCAAAGCGGCTGACTTGAACCCCAGGGCTTACCTGCCAGCGCAGCCAAGGAGGGGCCCCTGCTTCCCAACTCAACAGACAACTCTCGCCCGCGAGCACGGTAGCCGTAGGGCAACCGTCGTAGACCTCAATGTAAATATTGGCGTCGTCGCATAGCGGCCCCCCATCTTCCATGGGGGTATTGTCACAGACGATGTAGAAGGTTTCTACGTCGGAGGTATCATTTGGGTCAGGGATGAACGTCATTAGATCATTTTCCGGATCGTAGCTGAGTTCGCCAGTAAAGTCATCTGGCGGGAAGTAAATCAGAGAATAAGGGTCGATCTGGTTGTCCATGTCCAGGTCATTGGCTGTCAGGTGAAACTGAATGCCCGCGAGCGGGGTAGTGCAAGCGTAGTCGTCGACGGCCATAGGGGGACAAAGCGAACCAATGGTAAAACTGGCCGTGTCGCGGCTGGTAATGGTATTGAGCCAGGTATTGACCATGACCTTGTCGCCTTTGTTGCCGGTCCAGATGTTGCAATCTATGGGGCAGCCGTCGAGGTTTACCGTGCCGATAGAGGTATTGCGGTTATCGAAATACATCAACGGATCCATCCCGATGGGGCTGGTGACTGCACAGGTAAAGCCATTGGGGTTATTTTCTGGGTCATAGACCGGAAAATGCACCACCCCGGCCAGAAATTGCACGAAGACCGTGCCGCTGCTGCCCGGCCCAGTCAGGTTGCCGAAGCCATCATAGCCATCCCAGGGGATGCAGATGTTACCGATTTCGGTATTGTGAAACGGAAAATAAACGTCCTGACCGCCTTCTTCATAGGTTCCGTTGCCATCGAGGTCGATGTAGACATTGACCTCCCCGGCTTTGGTCGCATTGGCCAAGATGCAATAGTTGTAAATGGTATCGCAGCCGTGGATGTCGATGTAAGTGATTTGCCCAGGGGTACCGGTAGGCCAGCCAGCCGGGTCGGGATCGTTGATAAATACCGGGTACTCGGGCACGGTCTCGCTCACCAATTTAGTCGATTTGCGGTCCTCGACGATGTCCCCGGTATTGGTAGAGCCATGGCTGTTGAAAGAGACCGAATAGCCCCAGGGCTGCATGCCGTTCATGTCCATACGCACCACGAGGCTGTCAGAAGTCCAGGTAAAAAAGGACATGCAAGCCTGGTTGCTGCTGCTGTTGGTATTCAGGTGCCACTTGTAGCTAAAGAGGCGGCCCGGGACTTCGGCCGGGTTGCCAGGGTCGGAGACATCAGCTACGGTGACATCGAAGGGATGGACAAAATAGCGGTATTTGTTCCATTGGCTGGGGTTGGCCTCGTCGATGTCGTCGACGTTGAACATGATCATGTAGTCCCCAGCTTTCTGGGGCTTGACTTCAAGGGCAGCATAGCCCGACCCATGGATTTGCGAAGGACCTATGTAGGCCGAAAATCCATCGTTGGGAATGAAGCAAGAATCGCTGTTATTTTTCCCTACTTTGCCTCTGACGACCACCTGGCTGTCGGGATCTAAAATGGTGTAGTAAAGGGAGCGGTTGTTGGCAATACTATGTACCCGAAAGCCATAATAGATGATTTCGGTGGCCGGATCCACCACCCGCACATAGATCAGGTCGGTCCGGGGGCGGCCGTAGGTGGCTCCTTCTTTGCCAGACCCATCGTTGCCCTGTACATAGCTGATACAGCTTCCCGAGGGGGGCATGAGTTCCTTGGTCCCCTCAGCCCGTAGGGCCTGGAGGTTGCTGGAGATGATCCAGAGTCCGAAGACGAAGTATGCCAAGAAACGGCTGTTGCCCATAGCAATTGGCGTTAAACCATTTCAAACATACGACCATTTGGGGAGCGAATAAACGCGAGTTAGAACTGGATATTACATTATAAATAAAATACGATAAATAATTTTTTGAGAAAAGCCCCCTGCTGCTTGCAGACCCTTCCCGCCCAAGGGTTTATCCTGCGCTCATGGATCAATGAGGAGGGATCTTGCTGAAAAACAGGAAAAAAAGACCAAAGACGCCTCGGGCAACGGGGGAAGGTTGTCGCTTTGAGGTTTGTTTCTGAAATTGCGCTTCACCCAATCAGCTCGGCCGCGTTATGACCATCCGCATCTTCGTTACTGGAGGCACATTCGACAAAAATTACGACTACCTGCGGGGAGAGCTGTATTTTGAGGATACCCAGCTGCCCGAGATGCTGCGCTTGGGCCGCAACACCGTCGACCTACAGCTCCGTACCCTCATGATGGTCGACAGCCTCGACATGACCGACGAGGACCGCGAGCTGATTGCCCGCAACTGCATCGCTTGTGATGAAGAGCGCATCCTCATTACCCACGGCACCGATACCATGGTCGAGACCGCCCGCAAAATTGCCTCGATGGTCTCTGGCAAGACCGTGGTCCTTACCGGGGCCATGGTGCCGTACCGTTTTGGCTCCTCCGATGGATTTTTCAACCTCGGCAGTGCTTTGGCTTTTGCCCAGGTGCTCCCGGCAGGGGTCTATATCAGCATGAATGGCCGCTACTACGATTGGCACAATGTCCGCAAAAACCGGCAAACCGGCTTCTTCGAGGAGCTGAAGACCGAAGAGCGATAGGGGGCGCTTGAAAGGGCATAGGGGCATAGGGTGTAGGGGAGGACATGGCTTTCATTTTCCGCTACTTAGTATGCGCGAAGCGTATACTCCAGAGATATATCTCTTCTCACCTATATGAAACGCTGGCAGGGTTCTCACCAATCCTGATTTTCGCTACCCTGCCTGCGTTGTTTGGGATGCGATCAACGCAGTCAGGGCAAAAGCACTACCATCGAGCAGCCCTGACAGCGTCAACATATTCAACTACTTAGTAAGCGCGAAGCGCCTATCCC
>CAZIVQ010000285.1:0-5824 GCA_964542415.1 uncultured Bacteroidia bacterium
GCAATTCCACCCCCTTGCTTTCCACCTCCCCTCCCCTTACCTTACCCTTGCAGTCACTTTGAATGAACCTTATCACCTTGTTTTCGTTTAAACTAAGCTTTGAAGGGACGCCAGGGGCTGAAAAAGAAGTAGAAAGAAGCCCAAGCGGCAGCTATTGCGATTGCTGTGTCTTAATTGAGCATGTGTAGCATTTCCCTCACTCACCTAAAACCTCGTCCTGCATGGACAATCATGTAGACACATATTTCTCTGAACGCCGCCGGGAGTGGAAAAAACGCACGGGCGAGAATTCCTGGACGGTGTTTAAGATCATGGCGGAATTCGTCGAAGGATTTGAGAAAATGGCTGAAATCGGCCCTTGTGTCTCGATATTCGGTTCGGCCCGCATCCAACGGGGCTCCAAATACTACGAGCTGGCGGTAGAAGTCGCCTCAGCCCTTACCCGCGCCGGGTTTGGCGTCATCACTGGCGGCGGCCCGGGGGTCATGGAAGCCGGTAACAAAGGGGCCCATCAAGCTGGCGGGGCCTCCGTCGGGCTCAACATTGAGCTGCCCTTCGAGCAGCATTCCAACCCCTATGTCGACCCGGACAAAGACATTCAATTCAACTATTTCTTCGTCCGCAAGGTCATGTTCGTCAAATACGCCCAAGGCTTCGTGGTCCTGCCCGGAGGTTTCGGTACCCTTGACGAACTTTTCGAAGCCCTTACCTTGATTCAAACCCTCAAAATCGACAAGTTTCCCGTGGTCCTCGTCGGCCGTGAATTTTGGTCCGGCCTCATCGAATGGATCCGCGAAGTGCTCCTCGATCGCACCCGCGGCATCTCTCCCGAGGATATGCAACTGTTTCAGGTGGTCGACACGGCCGAAGAGGTCGTCGATTACATCACCAATTTCTACAGTAAGCACGTGGTCAAGCCCAATTTTTGACCCCCTATCTCCCCTCCTACCCTTCCTTGTTGTGCGGACCTGTCAAGTCCCTACCATCTAACAGGCTATCTGGCTTGTAACCCCCGACTATTGCCCGTTCAGCAGGAGAGCTGTCGAATATTTTGACTTTCGCCATACCTTGGCCTTCAGATTATTCGAGGCCATGAAAGAAAAGGGGGTGCGTGAAAGAAAAAAGGCAAAAGTGTCGTGAAACTCACCTTACCCCCTGCCACTTTTGCCGTTTAACCCCTGTATGCTATGGTCAGTAAAATGAAGGCCTTTCGCTTTTCTTTAGTGACAACCCCCAACCATGAAACGCAAATTTTTCTTATTTATAATTCCCGTAGGGCTATTGGCTACCGGCCTGACAGCGCTGCAACCGGCCACGAGCCCGGAAGTGCCTCCCGCTCCCGAGCTCAGGTACCTGAGCAGCCACCTTACGCAGATCAGCTCTGATCCCCCCGCTGACCTAAGCTTTGCTGGTCAGTTGGTACCCTTGCAGAATGAGGCCGTGAAAAGCCGCTTGGTGCAAGAAATGGGGCGTCACTTCCGCTATCAGGTGGGGGTACAGCTGATGCTCAAGCGCAGCCTGCGCTATCAAGAAGCCTTCCTCAACATTCTCCGCGCCAAAGGCGTCCCCGAAGACTTCTTTTACCTCGCTGTAGCCGAAAGCGGCCTCTCCAACGCGATCTCGCCTGTAGGGGCCAAAGGTTTCTGGCAATTTATGCCCGCCACCGCCCGTGCCTATGGCCTGGAAGTGTCGGCGACGGTAGATGAACGCTTCGACCCGCTCAAGGCGACTTATGCCGCCTGCGAGTACCTGCTGGACAACTACCGGCAGTTTGGCGACTGGAACCTCGTAGCCGCTGCCTACAACATGGGCCCCACCAGGCTGCGGGCGGCCATCAAGCGACAGGATACGGCCGATTACTTTGCCCTCGAACTCAACCGTGAGACGGCAGGGTACCTTTACCGCATCCTTACTTACAAAACCCTCTTGGAGCAACCTGCTCGCTACGGCATCCAAACCGTGCAAGATGCCCGCTATGCGCCCATCCCTCACTACCGGATCAAGGTCCGCACCTCTATCCCTGACCTGTCGGCTTTTGCTAAAAAACACGGAACCAACTTCGCCACCCTCAAGCTGCTCAACCCTTGGTTGGTCGCTGGTTCGCTACAGGTAAGACCGGGGAAAACGTATGCCCTTCAGCTCCCCAAAGGCGGCCTTGAGGCTTTCGTTGCCGCAGAACTCCGCATCCACACCCCCTACGCCCTCGCTTCTGCCAGGAAAGCAAAATCCGAATCTGAATCCGACAGCATGGTCATGGACGCCGATACCGTAGAAAAGATCGAAGCCTTGGCCCGCCAACCACAATCCCCGGAAGTGGCCCCCGCAGTGGCTCCAAAGGCCGTTCCTGGCATGCAGATCAAGTCTGCTCCGGCCCCAGCCAAGAGCGAAGCCGGTGCCTGAAAAGCCCACCCCAAAAAAATTATCCGCCCGCTATGAGCCTTGTGTTCATAGCGGGCTTTTTCCTTGCATCTTTGCCCCTCTCTCCTCACCCCATCGCTAATTTCCTTATCTTTGTGGCTTGATCTGGCCGGACTGAACAAGCCCGGCCCGACTCGCGTTATTCAGCAGAGAATGGCGGCGTTGCCTGCTTCATTTTCTCCTGCTCGTTTTTCATTTCATTTCTCCATCTACATGAGCGAAGCGCAAATCGTGGTTCTGGGTGCCCGGGAGCACAACCTCAAAAACGTCGACCTCACCATCCCCCGCAACCAGCTGGTGGTCATTACCGGCGTCAGTGGTTCGGGTAAAAGTTCCCTCGCCTTCGACACCCTCTATGCCGAAGGGCAGCGCCGCTACCTGGAAAGCTTTTCGGCCTACGCCCGGCAGTTCCTCGGCGACCTCAAAAGCCCCGATGTCGACAAAATCGACGGGCTGAGCCCGGTCATCGCCATCGAGCAGAAGACCACCTCCCGCAACCCGCGCTCGACCGTGGGCACCGTGACCGAGATTTACGACCTTTTCCGCCTGCTCTTTGCCCGGGCAGGGGAAGCGTACAGCCATGTGACCGGCAAGAAAATGGTGCGTATGACCGACGAGCAAGTGGTCGATGCCATTCAGGAGAATTTTCAGGGCAAGAAAATGCTCATCCTCGCTCCGCTGGTGCGCTCACGCAAGGGGCACTACCGCGAACTGTTCGAAAACCTCGCCCGGCAGGGCTACACCCGCGTGCGCGTAGACGGGGAGGTGCAGGAAATCAAAAAAGGCCTGCGCCTCGACCGCTACAAAATCCACGACATCGAACTGGTGGTAGACCGGGTAAAAGTAGGCGACGAGCGCAAACGCCTTTTTGACAGCGTGGAGAAAGCGATGAAAACCGGCGAAGGCACCGTCTTGCTCGTGGACCACGACACGGAGAAACTGCATTGGTACAGCCGCAACCTCATGGACCCCGAGTCGGGCATCAGCTACGACATCCCTTCGCCCAATTCGTTTTCTTTCAACTCTCCCTACGGCGCCTGCCCGCAGTGCAATGGCCTGGGGCAAATTTTCGAGGTAGACCAAAACGCCCTGGTGCCGGATCCCCAGCTATCCATCAACCGGGGGGCCCTGGCTCCTTTGGGAGAATACCGCGACATCTGGATGTTCCGGCAGCTGCGCAAGGTCGCCAAGCACTTCGACTTTTCGCTTGCCCAGCCCTTTGCCGAAATCTCTGAAGATGCCAGGGCTTTTATTCTGGAAGGAGAAAGAAAAGGGGAAGGCAAAAAGCTCCGCCTGAAATTCGAAGGCATCCGCCGCTTTGTTTCGGAGCAATACCACCATTCTTCCTCAGAAAAACTCAAGACCTGGGCCGAGCAGTTCATGCAGATTTCGACCTGTCCCAGCTGCAAAGGTACCCGCCTCAAGCCCGAGAGCCTCTACTTCCGCATCGACGAGCACACCATTGCCGATTTGGCGATGATGGATTTGAGCAAATTGGCTGAATGGGTGGAAGGCCTGGAGGAGCGCTTGAGCGAACGGCAGCGGCAAATCGGGGCTGAGGTGGTAAAGGAATTGCGCAAGCGCATTGGCTTTCTGATGCAAGTGGGCCTGGACTACCTGGCCCTGGACCGCCCGGCCAAGACCCTCTCCGGGGGCGAAGCCCAACGCATCCGCCTGGCTACCCAGATCGGCTCGCAGTTGGTCAACGTCCTCTACATCCTCGACGAACCCAGCATCGGGCTGCACCAGCGCGACAACGAAAAGCTGATTACGTCCCTGCTCGAACTGCGCGACCTGGGCAATTCGGTGCTGGTGGTCGAGCACGACAAGGAAACCATGCTGGCCTCGGACTACCTGATCGACTTCGGGCCGGGGGCCGGGGCCTACGGCGGAGAGGTGGTGGCCGCGGGCACCCCCCAAGAGGTGGTCGATACCCCTTGCGCCACGGCCGACTACCTCTCGGGCCGACGGCAAATCGTGGTGCCGACCCAGCGCCGTAAGCCGGTCAAAGCGCAGACCTTCCACCTCAAAGGCGCCACGGGCAACAACCTCAAAGGGGTCGATTTGGCCCTGCCTTTGGGACTGTTTACCTGCCTCACCGGCGTTTCTGGTTCGGGCAAATCTACCCTTATCAACGAAACCCTGCACCCCATCATCAGCCAATTTCTCTACCGCTCCAAGCAAAAACCCCTGGCCTATGATGCGGCCGAGGGCCTGGAGCTGCTGACCAAGGTGGTGCGCATCGACCAGTCGCCCATCGGGCGCACGCCCCGCTCCAACGCGGCCACTTACACCGGGGTATTTACCTTTATCCGGCAGCTTTTTGCCGACCTGCCCGAGGCCAAGGCCCGCGGCTACAAGATCGGGCGCTTCAGCTTCAACGTAAAGGGCGGCCGCTGCGAAGAATGCCAAGGGGCGGGGGTACAGACCATCGAGATGAATTTCTTGCCCGATGTGTACGTGACCTGTCCCAAATGCCAGGGGCGCCGCTACAACCGCGAGACCCTGGAGGTCCGCTACAAAGGCAAGTCGATCTCCGACGTGCTGGAGATGCGCATCGACGAGGCGCTGGAATTTTTCGAGGCCATGCCGCGCATCAAGCGCATCCTCAAGACCCTGCACGATGTGGGCTTGGGCTACATCACCCTCGGCCAGCCGGCCACGACCCTCTCGGGGGGCGAAGCCCAGCGGGTTAAGATTTCTTCTGAACTCTCCCGCCGCGACACCGGCAGCACCCTCTACATCCTGGACGAGCCGACCACGGGGTTGCATTTTCAGGACATCGAGATGCTCTTGCTGGTGCTGCACCAGTTGGTGGAGCGCGGCAACACGGTGTTGGTCATCGAGCACAACCTCGACGTGGTGAAAGTCGCCGACTGGGTGATCGACCTGGGGCCGGAAGGCGGCCGCCGGGGCGGGGAGATTATCGCGCAGGGCACGCCCGAGGCAGTAGCCGAAGTAGCGGGCTCTTTCACGGGGCAGTTTTTGAAGCGTGAGCTGGCCGAAGCCGCTAAATTTGCCAAGAAAAATGGCGAGGGGGAATCAGTGGTGAAGAAGGCCAAGCAGGCTGTGAAGGGGAGTGAAAATGGGCAGGGGAAGAAGGGAAAGGGAAAGAAAAAGAAGAAGGTATGAGGAGGGATGGGGAACATTTAATTTTCCCTCAACCTAGTGCTTACAGCGCTAATTTTTGACCCATTTAAGCTTGGTCTTTTTCCGCAGTACTGCGTCAAAAAGCCTTCATCTGCCTCGGCAGACTCAGCCTTTTTTCCCTTCAGAGGCGGGTCCAGACTTGTCTCACTGCAACGTGTCCTGGTTTTACCGAGGCCGGGTCTCCGACCTGTGGGAAGTGCCGGGAGACCGGAGTCTCCGGAACTACCATCTTCGACGTTCGGAGACGTCGAAGAGC
>CAZIVQ010000286.1:0-5819 GCA_964542415.1 uncultured Bacteroidia bacterium
GCGCTCGAGGCTTGGCGCAAGCGGGTAAGCGCGCAGACGATGGCCCGGCGCTAGTAACGCCCCCCATTCTCACACGTAGGCTTCTAGCTTGTAGCCGCTCAGGCGGTTGTGATAATAATAGAGCAGGTTCATGCTCTCGACCGCGAGGGTATGTTCATTCTGGTAAGAAATCGGCCGCTTGGCGTGGTAGATGCCCAAGTTTTTGATGCCGTGCTCAATGATGGTGGCCGGGTCGTTGACGAGGTGCGTGGCCAGGTGGACCTTGCCTGCATCGGCCAGGCTGCGGAGGCGGTTGAGTACCCGCTCCATCGTCTCGCGGTACTCACCCAGGTCAAGGGTGCGCTCGTCTTCTGCCAGCCGCAGCAAGCCGTAGAGGTCGTATTGGCGGTTTTGCTTCTTCAGCATCTGGAAGGCCACGAAAGCCACCAAATGGCTGGAAAAGACGTGATTTTCGACATGGTAGCGCTCCACGATGCGCTCGCCGAGCAGGCGGGTGTACATGGCATCCCGTTGCTGGTCTCGGGTGATTTCTCCTTTGGTCTGAAAAAAGGCGGAGATGTCCACTGGCCTTCCCCGCTGATCGTAGCTCACCCCGTCATGATCGACAAAATTGCCAAAAACATCCATCGGCTTGCCAAAAGCCAGGACAATGTCAGAGCTGGTGCTGAAGGTCGACCAAACGAACTTGAGGAACTTTATGTAGCTCGCCGACTCGTTGTCGAGAATGTAGTACTGGTCCTGCCCGGTGCGTTTGAGGTGCTGGTTGATGAGGCTGGCGGCTTCAAGCACAAAGTGGTAGCTCATCACCAGGGGCACCACGAATATTTTTTCCGCTTCGGCCGCAGGGGCAGCCAGGAAGTTGCGGCGCTGCGCCTCGACGGCAGTGCCAAGCAGGCCCAGTTTGAGGTACTTTTCGATCTCCCCGGAGCGGGAGCGGGTCCCGCCAGGAAAAAAGAGGCTGTGGACGCCTTCTCCCAACGCCACGGTAGAATAAGAATTGAGCGTTTGGCGGTAGATGCTGTTCTTCTTGCGCCGGTCGACGGTGTAAGCCCCCAGCCGGTTCATGAAATAGGCCAGGATGCGGTTGTTGTAAAGGTTCAAGCCCGCCCCGTAGGTAAAAGCAGGCAAGCCCAGGGCATGCAAGCTCCAGCCCACGAGGATCGAATCCACGTTGCTGATATGGGTCGGCACCAGCAAGATGGTCCCCTTACCAGTCAGGTTGCGGAGGGCTTCAGTTTCGCCCGTCAGGTGGATGCGCTCTTGCAGGTGGACATTGTGATGGATCACCGAGCGCAGGGTCTTGCCCGCCGAAGCGTTGAGGAGGGTGGAGAAAAAGAAAGGCAGAAAGCGCTTGGCAAAGTGATAGCTACCGGGCTTAAACGTGCTGGAAATCTCGTAGGCATAGCGATGCACGATCCGCTGCAACATTTCCTCGTTGCGCTGGGCGTGGTCGCCCGGGTCATTCTCCTGCTGCTCATTGTGGACCAGCTCCTTCTTGATGCGGCTCCAAAACTTCTTTTCGTCCTTGGGGTCTACCTTCCAGGGGTCGTCACTGATACGAAGCCGCTCCTGGTACATGGCCTTGGCGATCAGGTCGGCTACCTCCCCTTCTTTTTCTGCTTGTTCATGTAACGCCGCCAGGGCATCGTCCATGACCGCAGAAACAAACGTATCTTTATCCCGAAAAATACGCGCCAAAGGCCAGTCCTGAATCCTGGGGATAACCGGCTCGTAAAGGATGCCTTCGCTGATGTAGTGCTGGACTGATTCCATAATTGGGGTCAAGATGGGAAAATACCCGCAATAACGGAAATGCCATTTTTCCTCAACCAGGGAGGAGAATTCCCCTAAACAAACAGCCCATCCTCGTCAAAAACAAGGATGGGCTGGCTCTAGCGGGGTTTCTTACTGTTCCAGGGGACGCCGGTTTTCCTTGCAGCGGGCATCTTCCCGCCGGATGAGCACCGTGAGCTGGTTGGTGTTCCAATCGTCTTTCTTCCCTGCACCAGAATCCTCAAACATCAGGCTGCGGGTATTGGTGCGGGGCTTATCGCTTGAGCGGGTAGCCGGTCGGGGGAGGCTCAGGTCCGGCTGTTTGAGCGGCGTGGCGTTGAAATCAACGGTGCTGAAGAGCAATTTGAAGGTTTCGTGGATCTCGCAAAGGCCAAACGAGGCCAGCTCATCGCGCACGGCCCCGCGCAGCACCGCCCCATCCCGGATCCACATTTCGCGGCCCCCTTCGAGGCGGGCGGTCCCCCCGGGAATAAACTCAGGATTGACCCCAAACATGGAAGACAAATGGACCAGCGAGACATACAAAGGCTTGTGATAGCGGCTGATCAGCTTGATCCGAAAACGCGGCGGGGCATCGGGTTGATCGTAGGTCAGTTCGATGCCCTTGCGGCCCGGCAGGTAGGGCTCATCCCGGTCCACATGCAGCAATTGTACCTCGATGGCATTGGTAGGCAGCGAGCTGGTCGGGTTGTTCATTTCCAGCAGCTGCTCCCATTTGGCAATCCGCTCGAGGTTGTCGATGGCCTTGGCCGCTTCTTTCTCCCCAAACCCTCGGATTTGTTCCACCAGGGGGGCTTCATCCGGGTCTGATTTGCGGGTGATGATAAATTCAGTCGCTTGGGTAGCGATCAGGTTGTAGTCACATAGGTTGCGGTCTGCCTCTTCTCGCAGGTAGATTCCGGCGAGGGTGTCCTCAGTCAGGGCCTGCCGAGCCGCCTTCACCCCAGCAGCTTCGCCCCGGATGCATATAGCCAGCTGTTTGACCGCCATGCTGTGCAGCCGGGTGCGGTAAGCGGTATGGGTATCGAGAAAAAGATTTCCTTCAGCTCGTACCAAGCTGAAATAGGTATCCACTTTGGTCACCGACACCTGCCCGAGGGCCATGTCAGCGCCGTTCATTTCACTTTCACTGGCATCCTCAGCAAAAACGTTCAGCAGGGTCTGGTCCCCCCCAAACTCATTGCTTGTCAGGCCATGGATAGCCCCCCCGTCGATGGTCCAGCCCTGCTCCCGGTTGTGGGACAGCAAAAAATAATTGTTGTCCAGGCTGGTGAGTCCATCGAGAAAGGCCAGGTCGAGGTCGTCGCTGATTTTGGCGTAAAGCTGCGGCACCTGATCATAGGTGCGCTGAAGCACCAGGCCCCGCACGCGACGCATCAAGTCCTGGTAAGAGAGCCTCCCTACGGCACCTTCCAGCACTTCGATCAGCGAATAGGTAAACACTCCCCGGGGAGAGCCGCCGAGGAAGGTCTCTTTGGCCAGTTCGTGGGAGGCCGCCGCCGAGAGAAACACGTGCCGCGATTCGGGGACGATCACATCTTCTACCGCATCGACCCCCAGGGCAGAGCGGGTAGCGGTCATGTTGCGGGGCAGAATGTACGAGTCCAGGCTGCGGACCTGTGTGCCGCCGCCATACATTTTGGTCTGCCGGGCGCGGAAGAGCGGGGGCTTTTGCTCTTCTTCCCTTAGTGAAACGAGGCTACGGGTGCCCCCGCCAGAGTTGCAGCAGTCATAAATGACCACCATGTGGGGGGTCTTCTTGGCCACCATGTCCAGCAGGGTAGCCATTTCCTTGTCGGCCAGGTCCATGCCATCGGCAGTGCGGCTGTCGTAGCAGACCAAGGTTTCGTTTTTACGGTCCGATTCTATTTTCCAAAACACCTCATGCGCCTTCTCCTGGGACCCGTGGCCCGAAAAGTAAAAGAACACAATGTCGTTTTCGGTCGCTTGGGTGAGGTGCTGCTCAAATTGTTTGACAACGTTGAAGCGGGTAGCCTGGTCATTTTCGAGCACCTTCATTTCCAGGCGGAGGTGGTTGCGCTGCGCCCGGCGCTTGAGGTGGTCGCGCACCGCGCGCATGTCGTTGACACAGCCGTCGAGCGGCGGGACTGGCGGGGCATATTTGTCGATCCCAACGAGCAAGGCAAAGATCGTACGTTGGCTCATGGAGGTAGTTGGCTTGAATAGTGGGAGAAATGGGAATATTTAAGTACGGCAAATACCCGCAAGATTACAAGCCGCAGGAACCCATAGCGCTGCCAGGGTTCCCACTTCCCCTCACCCAGGCAGTTACCTCGCTCCTTACGCAGGTCTTTTCCCCAGGCGCGGCCTTGAAATCCGGGCCTGAGCCGGGCCCTATTTCGCTTGAATGCTTCCGAAAAAAATGAGCCCCCTGCTAGCCGATTTAGTCTTTTGACTTGGTGCGAAAGGTCGTTTTGGCAGAAAAAGCAGGTAATAATGCGGGGTGAACGGTCCTTTTTTTTAAAGCTGCGCTCGAAAAGGCGTAAAAAACTTTCCGCATGCCCGCTGATATTACATCGGAAACGGGCGCAAACACAAAACAGGCGGCACCTAGAAGGTACCGCCTGTGGCATGTGTACGTCGGGATGGGCAGATTCGAACTGCCGGCCCCTCGCCCCCCAGACGAGTACTCTAACCGGACTGAGCTACATCCCGAGCCTTGGCCCGCAAGAAAGGAAGGGGGTTATTTTTCTTGCGGGATGCAAATTTATAAAGAATCTCGTAATTCCAATAGAAAAGCCCGCAATTTAATTAAGGTCTCCTGTACCTGCAGTTCCTGCTCGATTTGGCCGTCCTCGAGCTTCATGCGCTCCTTGGCTCCTTTGATGGTGAACTTCTTGACCTTGAGCAGGTAACGAATTTTCTTCAGGACTTCGATGTCCTTAGGGGTGTAGACCCGGTTTCCTTTGCGGTTTTTACGGGGACTGACCTCTTTGAATTCTGTTTCCCAAAAGCGAATCAGCGAAGCGGTCAGGTCCAGTTCCTTAGCCACTTCCCCAATGGTGTAGTATTGCTTGCGGATAATGTCCTCTTCTGCGTTCACGGTAGCGGGCGATTGGGATGGGGCAAAAAAAAGCGAGAAAAGCGCAGCAGGCAGATCCGAAGATCCTGGGGCCTGTCTACCCTTTTCTCGCCGCTTGGTAAGCTTGCGGATAATCCCCGAGGATTAGTCCATAGATTCGTTTTCGACCTTAGCGGCCTCACGCATTTCTACATAGTCCTCAGGAGAGATGTCGCCGTAGAAATAGTCGATCGGATCAATTTTCTTGTTGTTTTTGATGATCTCGTAGTGGAGGTGAGGGCCTTTGGAGAGGCCAGTATTACCGGTCCAGCCGATAATTTCTCCTCGCTTCACTACCTGATTACGCTTGACATTTACCTTGGAAAGGTGGGCGTATTTGGTCTGGTAGCCATAGCCACCGTGGTCCATTTCCACCTGTATGCCATACCCTCCACGGCTCATCCCAGCCAAAACCACTGTGCCATCACCTGCTGCATAGACCGGGGTGCCAGTAGATGCCTGCATGTCGAGGCCGGTGTGCATCTTGTGAATTTTGTGGATGGGGTGCATGCGCCGACCAAAGCCAGAGATCACCTTGCCGGGCACCGGCTTAATAGAAGGCATGTGCCGCAGCTCGTCTTCGTTTTCTTTCAGAAGCTTGAAGAGCAGATCGTAGCTCTCATCTTGGTTTTGCGCTTTGGCTTTGAGCCGCTCCAGACGGTTTTCGGCGTCGCGTAGCACCTCAGGCATGTCGTCATCTTTGGCCACTGCGCCCCCTATACCGCCATTCCAGAGGCCATCCTCGATGGGATCGGCTTCCATGATAGAGCGGTAGAAGTTGTTGTCAGTTTCGTGCAGGGCGTCGACTTGGCTTTCCAGCATGGCAAATTGTCCTTCGAGGAATTGTATTTTTTCTACCAATGCGGCGTTTTGGTTCTTAAGCATCACGTGCTTAGGATCGTCGTAGAGGGTAAAATACACGACCAGGCCGAGGATAGCTAGC
>CAZIVQ010000287.1:0-5807 GCA_964542415.1 uncultured Bacteroidia bacterium
AATCTGTGATTAGTGCCGATTAAAGCCGGAATTTGTAATTCCCCGCTGGCTCCATGAGGAAGCTTGGGAATTACAAATTCCTCGTTTAGTACGCGCCAATTCGGAAATTGGCGCGGGAGTAGTACTTGGGGCCCATAGCCTACTTTTTTATAGGAAAGCCCTGAGACCATCAGGGCCTACTTTGCTCCGATCTGCTTTATTCGCTACCTTTATTTGCAAACTATTTTTTCACATTGAACCTCCTCTCTACCCTCGACACCATCCGCCTCCAAGCCACTGAAGGACTGGATACCAAGCGAAAATCCTCGCTGGGGCAGTTCTTTACGCCTAGTGAAATCGCGGGCTTTATGGCTTCGCTATTTGAGCGGATTGAGGGGGAGGTACGGCTGCTTGACCCGGGTAGCGGGGTGGGCTCATTGACGGCAGGCTTTGTGGATGAGGCTCTGCATCGAGGGGAGGTAAGTCGGATTGAGGCCATAGCCTACGAGCTGGACAGCGATCTGGTGCCGGAGTTGAGCAGGGGGCTAGACCTGTGCCAGGGCACCTTTGAGAAAAACAGCCGACTATTTTCGTATCAGGTTGTCAATGACGACTTTCTGATCAAATCTTCGATCGGCTATCGTTTGCCAGGCTTTGACCTGGCTACCCAGGGATTCACCCACGTGATCATGAATCCCCCTTACAAGAAAATCTCAACCAAAAGCGACCACCGGTTAGCTTTGCAAGAAGTCGGGGTCGAAACCGTAAATCTCTACACCGGCTTCATGGCCATGGCCCTCAAACTGCTGAGACCCGGCGGGGAGTTGGTGGCCATCGTGCCAAGGTCATTCTGCAATGGCCCTTATTACCAGCCTTTCCGTGAGTTTTTGCTTAGAGAAATGGCGTTGAAACACCTGCACATCTTCGACAAGCGGGACAAAGCCTTTGAGGAGGTGCTGCAGGAAAACGTGATTCTGCACGGGATCAAAGCGACATCACAGGGAAAAGTAACCATCACGGCCAGCCCTAGCGCCCAGTTTTCCCGCGAAGCAGAGACCGGCCATTACCTTAGTCCTAACCAAACCACCCGTCGGGTCGATTTTGAGCGAGTGGTGAAGCCCGAAGACAAACACGCCTTCATCCATATCGTGACCAACGAGGAGGAACAAGCCGTGATCGACCGGCTAAGCTGCTTTACCTCGACCCTGAACGAATTGGGGCTGCAGGTAAGCACGGGCCCCGTAGTTGACTTCCGGCTGAAAGCGGACCTTCGGGAAGATATGGAAGAAGGGGCGGTCCCCATGCTGTATCCGCTACACCTCAATGCTGGCGTTCACTGGCCGAAGGCCAGCAAAAAAGCCAATGCCATCATGGTCACCAAGCAGTCGAGAAGCTGGCTTTGGGCCAATGAAGGGCATTTTGTCATCACCCGGCGGTTCAGCTCCAAGGAGGAAAAGCGCCGGATTTATGCGTCGATTTATGACGGGTCGCTGCCCGGGCCGCTGATTGGCTTTGAAAATAAGCTGAACGTATTCCACGCTAAAAAGAAGGGCCTGCAGCCGGTCATTGCCCGGGGACTTTATGTGTATCTCAATAGCTCCCTCCTGGATCGGTTTTACCGGCAGTTTGGCGGCCATACCCAGGTCAATGCTACAGACCTGCGCAACATCAATTACCCCGACCTGGCCAGCCTCGAACGCTTGGGAAACCAGGTCAATGACCTGCACCTAGACCAGGCCCAAATAGACCAACTCATTGACGAGGAGATTAACCGACTGAACTAGCTTCATGCCCGACCTTTCCCCCCAGCAGCAACAGAAGATTGAGGAGGCCCTTTCGGTTTTGCAGGCCCTTGGTATGCCCCGGGCCCAGCAAAATGAGCGTTCGGCCCTCACCCTTTTAGCCTTGCTTAACCTGACGGCCGATAAGTCCTGGACGGCCATTGAGCGGCCCCTAATGGGGGTTACGCCCATCATGGACTGGATACGGGCGCACTATGCCAAAGACTATGCGCCCAACACCCGGGAGACCATTCGTCGCCAAACGCTCCATCAATTTTACGATGCCGGTTTAGTCCTCTACAACCCAGATCGCCCCGACCGGCCGGTCAACTCCCCCAAAGCCTGCTACCAAGTAGCTCCCTTACTGTTCGACCTACTAAAGCGGTTTGGCAGCCAGTCTTGGGAAGAATTACTAAAAACCTACCTGGCAGAGTATCGAACCCTGATCGAGAGGTATGCCCGGCCCAGAGAGATGGAAATGATTCCCTTGGTAATTACTGACGAGGGAGCAATGACCCATATTAGCCTATCCCCCGGAGCCCATAGCGTGCTGATTAAGCAGATCATCGAGGAATTTGGGCCTCGCTTCACGCCAGGCGCTGAGGTGATTTACGTAGGGGATACCGGCTCAAAGGCAGGCTTCTTTAAAAATATGCGGCTGGCAGAGCTGGGCGTGACTGTAGATGACCACGGCAAAATGCCGGATGTGGTCCTTTACTTTCCAGACAAAGACTGGCTGATTCTGGCCGAGTCCGTTACCAGCCATGGCCCAGTCGATGGCAAGCGCCACGGCGAGCTGGCCGAGCTATTCCGGGAGGCCAAGCCAGGGCTGGTATACCTCACTGCTTTCCCAGATCGGGCAACCATGCGGATTTACCTGGCTGACATTTCGTGGGAAAGCGAAGTATGGGTGGCTTCAGATCCTACCCATTTGATTCACTTTGATGGAAAACGGTTTTTGGGGCCGTATTGAGCAGGGTAGAATGTATCAGAAAACCTAAGGTTCTCCCACAAAAAAACATCCCATACGCATAGTACGGGGTGTTTTGGTGCGGATGAGAGGACTCGAACCTCCACGCCCTTAACGGGCACTAGAACCTGAATCTAGCGCGTCTACCAATTCCGCCACATCCGCGGCTTGAGAGGTTCGGCAAATATAGGGGTTTCCCAGGCAAACGGACAAACCTTTTTTTAAGAAAAATGGGGGAATCTTCTCTCCTTCCCAACGGGCTCGCTTGGGCAGGCAGCAAAGTTTTTCGTATCTTTCTTTCCCTCCGTCCACCAAGCGATTTTCCCTATGCGATGGCTCCTCACCTGCTGCTTTTGTTGCTTGCTACCGGCCCTGTTTGGGCAGCAAAAGGCCCTGGCGGTAGAAAATCCCCGCAAATTCAAGCGCATCTATTTCTACCCGGGCGAATCCATTCGCTTCCAGACCTACGATAGCAAGGCCAAGTACCAAGGCCGCATTGTGCGGGTGATGGACTCGACCGTGGTCCTCGCCATGAAGGCGAATTTCGCAGATGCCCACGGCTCAGGCAGCGAAACCTTCCGCGACTACGTGCCCTTGAAGGAAATTCGCCTGGTCTACCGCCGCCCTACTGGCTCCTATGGCGAATACTTCCGGCGCATGTACGCCGGTACCGCCATGCTCTCAGGCAGCATCCTCATCACCGGCACCCTGGTCAATTCGCTGGTCTATGAGCGTACACCGCACCTCAATTCGCTCTTCCTCGCCGGCTCCACCCTCGTCAGCGGCCTGCTCGTGCAGGCCCTCAGCCGCAACAAGTACCGCCTCAACCGAAATTGGCGGCTCAGAGCTATGTCAGGGTTCAATTGACAGTTGACAGTTGGCAGTTGGCAGTTGGCAGTGAACAATTAGCAGTGAACAGTTGGCAGTTGGCAGGGTACCGACGCGGTCAGGGCTACTCACCTGGCGTGCTTTTGCCCCGACAGCGGTATCCCCAACCCAAAGAGCAGAGAGCTCTGCTCCCTGATCTCTGATCTCTGTTCACTGACCACTGTTCACTGACCACTGATCACTGCTTAAAAGGTGGCTTGACGACCTCGGCTTTGACCGGCTTGTTACGGATCATGATGTCGAGGGCGGTGCCAGGCTTGGCCAGGTCGGTGGGGACGTAGCCCAGGCCGATGCCTTGGTTGAGCAGGGGGCTCATGCTGCCGGAAGTGACCCGGCCCACCGCCTCGCCCTCGTAGGCGATTTCGTAGCCGCTGCGGGGGATGCCTCGCTCCTGCATTTGAAACGCGACCAGCTTGCGGCTGAGGCCTTCAGTTTTTTGCCGGGTCAGCCAGTCGGAGCCGTTGAAGGGGCCTTTGTTCAGCTTGGTGATCCAGCCCAGCCCGGCTTCCAGGGGCGAGGTGGTGTCGTTGATGTCGTTGCCGTAGAGCATGTAGCCCATCTCCAGGCGCAGGGTGTCGCGGGCACCCAGCCCACAAGGCTGTAAGCCATGCTCTTTTCCCGCTTCTAGCAGGTCGTGCCAGATGCGCTCGGCATGCTCGTTGTAAAGAAAAATCTCGAAGGTACGCTCGCCGGTGTAGCCCGTGGTGGCGATGAGGCTTTTCTCCGCCCCATGGAAAGTGCCTTTTTTGCAAAAGTAGGTCCCCATCTCTGACAAGTCCCAGTCCGTGAACGGTTGCAGAATGGCTTCTGCCTGGGTCCCAGAAAGGGCCAAGAGGGAGGTCTGCTCGGAAATGTCGATCAGCTCCGCCCCGATTTTCTCATTCGTAGCCGAAATCCAATCCCAGTCTTTCTGGATGTTCGCCGCATTGACCACCAGCATGTACTGGTCTTCGCGGATGTGGTAGACGATGATGTCGTCGACGATGCCGCCATCGAAGTTGGGCATGCAGCTGTACTGGGCTTTGCCGGGCGAAAGCTTGCTGGCGTCGTTGGAAGAGACCTGCTGGATGAGTTGCAGGGCTTGGGGGCCCCGGATGATGAACTCGCCCATGTGGGAGACATCGAAGAGGCCAGCGGCCTGCCGCACGGTGAGGTGCTCGGCTTTGTCACCGGTATAGCGTACCGGCATCTCCCAGCCGGCAAAAGGAATAATTTTGGCCCCTAGTTCTTGATGGGCGGGATATAAAATAGTGGTTCGGGTGGTCATGGCTACAAATTCGGATTGGAGTGGGGAATGAGCGAAGGAAAAGACAGGCCAAAGTAAGCCTTTTGCAAGCAAATAAGACCGGCGGCCCTGGCTTCTATCTTGCAAGATACAGCCTACAACGCAAAAGGCCATATCCGCTTAACTTTCTACCAGGCATTCCCGTTAGGATAATTTGCCTTTATTAAATGGTCAATCCGACCAGCCTTTCCCACGGGATGTAGGGATAGCATTCCCTTCTTCCCTGGTCTATAATCTATACTCCCTATTCTATTTTCTACCCTATGCAAAAAGTAACCTTCGGAGCCGGTTGTTTCTGGTGCGTCGAGGCCGTGTTTCAGCGGATCGATGGCGTGCAGGAAGTGGTATCCGGCTATATGGGCGGCAAGGTCAAAAACCCGACCTACCGCGAAATTTGCGGCGGCCGCACCGGCCATGCCGAAGTGATCCAGTTGACCTACGACCCGGAAAAGGTTAGTTTTGAGGCCTTGTTGGAAATTTTCTGGAAAACCCACGACCCCACCACCCTCAACCGCCAGGGCAATGACGTGGGCACGCAATACCGCTCGGCAGTCTTCTATCATGATGAAGCGCAAAAAACCGCGGCCGAGCACTACAAAGCCAAACTCGATGAGGCAAGAACCTTCGACCAGCCGATCGTGACGGAGGTTACCGCGGCCAGTGAATTTTACCCAGCCGAGGATTATCACCAGAACTATTTCAACGAAAACGGTGGGCAGCCCTACTGCGCGTACATCATCCAGCCCAAGGTAGCAAAGCTGAAGCAGGTCTTCAGCGAGAAGCTCAAGCCGGGCAGTTGAGTAACGCTAAAAAAATAAATTCCGCTTTTGGCTTGATCTCCCCCCGGCGTGCCGCATAGGCGGTAACCTTAAAATATTGATCGTTAACACCCTGAACCTAAACG
>CAZIVQ010000288.1:0-3254 GCA_964542415.1 uncultured Bacteroidia bacterium
ACACTCATGCTCTCCCGATGAGACACCTGCTTACCGTTCCCGTGGAACTTTCATGACGGATTCGTTTTTCAGAGTGATGGGTAGCCGGAGGAGGGCGAAGGGTTGAGTTCCACGCTACTCCGGAAGATTGAGAATTATTTGTAGCGATAGACAATACGTCCTTTGCTCAAATCGTAAGGCGGGATTTCCAAAGCCACCCGGTCGCCTGGTAAAATCTTGATGTAGTGCATCCGCATTTTACCTGCAATGTGGGCCAGTAGTTCGTGGCCGTTTTCCAACTTTACCCGGAAGGTAGCGTTGGGTAAGGCCTCGGTTACGACCCCGTCGACTTTAATGGGAGCTTGTTTCGCCAAAATTTCTCAGTAGTTTAATCTTCTATAAATGAAAAAGTGGAGAGAATCTCCGCTTCGTCTTTCTTAATTGCAATGCAGTGCTCGTAGTGCGCAGAAGGCTTGTGGTCAGTAGCAAATACCGTCCAGCCATCTTTGGCTACATCAATAAAACGCCGACCAAGGTTGATCATGGGCTCAATCGCCAAAACCATGCCTTCTTCTAGCCTGATGCCCGACCGGCGTCGGCCGTAATTGGGCACTTCAGGGGGCTCGTGTAGTTCTTTCCCTAGTCCATGCCCCACCATTTCCTGCACGATGCTGTAACCGTGCAACTCGGCGTGTCGCTGGATGGCATGGGAAATGACTCCCAATCGCGCACCTGCTTTTGCCTGCTCAATTCCCTTGTAAAGGGCCTCTTTCGTCACGTCCATGAGCCGCTGCACCTTAGGAGCGATTTCTCCTACTGCGAAGGTGTATGCCGAGTCGCCATAGTAGCCATTCAACAATACGCCACAGTCCACAGATATGATATCTCCTTCTTGCAGCACCACCTTATCAGAAGGCATGCCATGAACCACCTGATCGTTTATCGAGGTGCAAAGCGTCCCTGGAAAAGGATAATCAGCAAAACTTGCCGCATAATCCTTAAAAGCCGGAATAGCTTTGTGATCCCGGATGAATATCTCAGCTACTTCATCAAGCGTTCGGGTAGATACCCCTGGCTTGATGTACTGTTTCAGCAATCCTAAGGTTTTGCCGACGAGCAAAGAACTTTCCCGGATCAATTCGATTTCCTCCAGGCTTTTCAACGTGATTTCTTGCGTACTACTCATGCGCTCCCTTATACGGCTAATCCACTCCGCTTGCGACCTTTGACCCGACCGGACTGCATCAAGCCATCGTAGTGTCGCATCAGCAGGTAGCTTTCAATCTGTTGCAAGGTATCGAGGGTTACCCCGATCATAATCAAGAGGGTAGTCCCTCCAAAGAACTGAGCGAACGCACCCGAGGCTCCCATCGACATCGCAATGGCCGGAAAAATCGACACAAAGGCCAGAAAAATGGAGCCCGGCAGGGTGATCCGCGACAATACCGTATCGATATATTGAGCGGTTTTTTTCCCTGGTTTAACCCCAGGAATAAACCCTCCGTTTCTTTTCAGCTGATCCGCAATCTCGTTAGGATTGACGGTAATGGCCGTGTAGAAGTAGGTGAAGATGATGATCATGAAGAAGAACACCACGTTGTACCCCACACTGGTGAAGTCACCTAAGGTAGCTGCCAGGCCGGTAAGGGATTCTGCTCCCGAGAGCTGAATCAGGGTGGTCGGCAGGAACATGATGGCCTGCGCGAAGATGATGGGCATAACCCCGGCAGAGTTTACCTTGAGGGGGATGTACTGCCGGGCACCGGTCCCGCGCCCAAGTTGACCAATACGGTTGCCCATCATTTGGCGGGCGTAGTTGACTGGGATTTTGCGGGTGGCTTGGGTAAGGGCTACCACAGCCATAGTCACCACCCCAAGGGCGAGCAATTCAATGAAGAAGATCATGGGCAGGGTAGCACGGCCTTCGTTAAGCAAGGCGGCCGGGAAACCAGAGATAATCCCAATCATAATCAGGAGAGAAACCCCGTTTCCGATGCCGTTGTCTGTGATACGCTCCCCTAACCATACCAGGAACATGGTACCCCCAGTAAGGATACAGACACTGGTAACCCAGAAGAAGGTGGATGCCTCAGTGACTGCCCCAGGATAGGAGCTACGCAGGTACACTACGTAACTGGCTGCTTGCCCCAAGGTAATAATCACCGTAAGGTAACGCGTGATCTGGTTCATCTTCTTCTGCCCACTTTCTCCCTCAGACCGCAACTTTTGAATAGAAGGGACCACGGCTCCGAGGAGCTGCACCACGATCGATGCCGAGATATAAGGCATGATGCCCAAAGCCAAAATGGAGCCCCGGGCAAATGCACCTCCTAAGAAGACATTGAAGAGGTCGAGGAGGTTTCCTCCATCACTGCCATCCGAAAAACTGGATTGCAGGGAGGCAGAGTCAATGCCTGGAAGGATCACAAAGGTTCCCAGGCGATAGACCGCCAAAAGCAGGAGGGTGTACAAGATCCGGGCTTTTAGCTCAGGGATCTTGAAAATGTTTCTCAGCGTCTGTATGAGTTCTAGCATGAATCTAAACTTCAGTGGCTGTTCCGCCAGCTTTTTCTATGGCTTCTTTCGCGGACTTGCTGAACTTGTTCAGCTTGATATCGACTTTCGCTTTAATCTCTCCCCGTCCCAGAACTTTCACAAGCCGACTGGTGGTGGAGATAATGCCGTGGGCTTCGAGGAACTCGTGGTTGACCTCCTGTCCGGGGTAGGTCTCGACAAGTTGCTGCAAAACATCTAAGTTAAGGACTTTATACTCCTTACGAAAGGGGTTTTTAAAGCCAAACTTAGGGATACGTCGCTGCAAAGGCATCTGTCCTCCTTCGAACCAAGGGCGGAAGGAATAACCGCTACGGGACTTCTGACCTTTATGACCACGCGTACTGGTGCCGCCTCGGCCGGAGCCTTGGCCACGCCCGATGCGCTTACGGGTACGGGTAGAACCCGCTGCCGGTTTGAGGCTATGCAATTTCATAACTTATTCCGTCTCTTCGATTAGAACCAAATGACTCACCTTCTTGAGCATGCCCAAGATTTGAGGCGTACACTCTTTCTCCACAATTTTGGAGACTTTTCCTAAGCCCAGGGCCTGGATGGTGGCGCGCTGATCTTTGGGTCGCTTGATGGTGCTGCGCACCTGGGTGACTTTTACCTTAGGGTACATAATTCTTAGCCGTTGAACACTTTTCCTACAGAAACACCACGGCGCTTAGCAACCTCATGCGGCAAGCGCATTTCTGCCAGAGCTTTGAACGTGGCTT
>CAZIVQ010000288.1:3354-5789 GCA_964542415.1 uncultured Bacteroidia bacterium
AAGCGCATTTCTGCCAGAGCTTTGAACGTGGCTTTTACTACGTTGTGGGGGTTGGAAGAACCAAGGCTTTTGCCAACCACGTCTTTGATGCCGGCGGCTTCGAGCACGGAGCGCATAGCACCTCCTGCCAGGACACCCGTACCAGGAGCAGCGGGCTTCAGCATGACTTTAGCTGCGCTGTATTTGGTTACGCTATCGTGAGGGATGGTATGGTGCAAGATGTTGACCTTGATCAGGTTTTTCTTGGCGTCATCCACTCCTTTGGAAATAGCATCGGTGACTTCGTTGGCTTTGCCGAGGCCGTAACCTACAATGCCTTTGCCATTTCCGACCACCACGATGGCGCTAAAGCTGAAGCGACGACCACCTTTTACCACTTTGGCTACACGCTTGATTTTCACCACGCGCTCTTCCAGTTCTACGTCGCTGCTTTTGACCCGAATTTCGTTGGGGATATTCATAGTCAGTATTAGAATGTTAAGCCGCCTTCACGAGCACCTTCGGCCAAAGCCTTGACCCGGCCATGATACTTGTAGCCACCTCGATCAAAAACCACTACCTCAATGCCTCTTTCTTTGGCAAGATCGGCAACTTTTTTCCCGACTTCGCGGCTAGTCTCTGTTTTAGAAAGCGGCTGCGAATTTAAGTCTTTTGTTCGAGAAGAACAACTTACGATGGTATGTCCGTTCTCATCATCAATGATTTGGACATAGATTTGGGTATTGCTGCGGTATACCGCCATGCGAGGCCGATCAGCGGTCCCCCGGATTTTGGCCCGGATTCGCCGACGGATACGGCTGCGGCGCAGCACTTTCGCGGATGTCTTTGGCATGATTCTCCTGCTACTTAGGTCGTTATTTATTTACCGGCAGACTTACCAGCTTTGCGGCGGATTTGCTCGCCCAAGAAGCGAACGCCTTTGCCCTTGTAGGGCTCCGGTGGCCGCAAGCCACGGATTTTGGCAGCGATCTGCCCGATGAGCTGCTTGTCAACCCCCTGGAGGGTAATGACGGGAGCGACTCCTCGTTTGGTCTCCGTTTGGATATCGATGCCCGGAGGCATGATCATCACAATGGGGTGCGAAAAGCCCAGGGAAAGATCAAGGCGGTTGCCTTGTGCTTCGGCTTTGAAACCGACCCCAATGACTTCCAATTTGATCTCATACCCGTCGGATACGCCCTTGACCATGTTATTGATCAAAGAGCGGTAAAGGCCGTGCAGGGCACGATGGCGCTTTTGCTCAGTAGGACGCTCGACCATGAGCTCTTGCTCGTTGATCGACACCGTCATATCCGGGTCTATTTGCTGCTTCAGTTCTCCCTTAGGGCCTTTCACCGTCACGACATTGGACTTATCTACGTCGATGGTTACTCCGGCGGGCAGGGGAATGGGCTGTTTTCCTATTCTGGACATCGCTCTGGTCTTAGTAGACGTAACACAAAATTTCTCCGCCGACGTTTTCTGCTTTGGCGGCTTTGCTGGTCATGACGCCTTTGGGGGTCGACATGATCACCGTGCCAAGGCCGTTTTTCACACGCGGCATCTGCTTGCTCTTGCTGTACTTGCGAAGCCCTGGCTTGCTCACACGCGCGAGCGATGCGATAGCGGGCTTGCGAGAACCTTTCTCGTACTTCAGGGCGATCTTGATGATGCCTTGAGGGCCGTCTTCTACATATTTGTAGCGACGGATGTACCCTTGCTCAAAAAGCACCCGGGTAATCTCCTGCTTCAACTTGGAGGCAGGGATATCAACGACCTGATGGCCGGCGGCCTGGGCGTTCCTGATGCGGGTCAGAAAATCGGAAATGGGATCCGTATGCATATTACCAACTGGTTTTCTTAACTCCCGGAATTTTACCTTGCAACGCCATCTCACGGAACATGATGCGTGAAATGCCGAAGCGTCGAATATACCCTCTTCCCCGGCCGGTCAACCTACAGCGGTTTCTCAGCCGTACGGGAGATGAATTGCGAGGCAGCAGTGCCAGTCCCTGGTAGTCACCAGCTTCTTTGAGCCTTCTGCGCTTCTCTGCATATTTTGCGACCATGCGCTCGCGCTTGGCCTGTCGTGCAATAATGGACTTTCTTGCCATGGTGTTCTAGTTCTGCTTGCGTTGTAGACCTTGGAAGGGCATGCCAAACTCCCGAAGGAGGGCAAGGGCTTCCTCGTCAGTAGGGGCTGAAGTCACCAAGGTGACATCGAAGCCCGCGATATTATTCACTTTTTCCACGTTGATCTCGGGAAAAATGATTTGTTCTTTCACGCCCAGGGTGAAGTTTCCGCGGCCATCGAAGCCCTTAGTGGGCACGCCGCGAAAGTCACGTACCCGCGGCAGCGCTACGTTGATCAGGCGATCGAGAAAATCATACATCCGACTGCGACGCAAGGTCACTTTGGCCCCGATGGGCATCCCCTCGCGCAGTTTGAAGTTCGA
>CAZIVQ010000289.1:0-5785 GCA_964542415.1 uncultured Bacteroidia bacterium
TCAGCCTGCAACCCGACTACCGCGACCAGGTCTGGTACGACCTGGGCACCCAGGCCATCGTCACCGCCAACGCCCGCACGGATTGGGACCTCGGCCTGGGCTGCGCCGACAGCAATTATCAGCTTTGGTTGAACAGCAGCTGCGCCATGCAGGCGGCTTTGACCGGCGAAACTGATTTTGCGGCGGTGACTTCTGATGCGGGCCTAAGCTACCGCATCGACCACCCGGCGGGGCATCGCGACAGCCTGGCTTTGACCGCAGCCCTGGACGGGCAGGTGGTGGTTATCGACCGGGGCTTCGACCCGGCGGGTCGCCCGCGGGGCAAGCGCAAGTTTCAATTGCTGGCTACCGAAGGCGGGCAATACCGCTTTCGCTATGCCCGGCTCGACGGCAGCGAGGCGCAGGAAGTAAGCGTCAGCAAAGACGCTCGTTTCAATTTTCTGGCCTATTCTTTTGGCACCCACCAACCCCTGGAGATTGAGCCTGCCAAGGAGGCTTATGACCTTTGCTTTACTACCTACCTGCACCTTTTCTATGATCCCTACCTGCCCTATCTGGTCACGGGGGTTTGGTTGAATCCGCACGCGACAACGGCGGCCCGGGACAGCAGCCGCAGCTTTGCGGAGATCGACCGGGCGCGGGCCATGGCCATAGAGCTGAGCAACCGGCGCGATGTGGTCGGCTACGATTGGAAGAATTTTAACATCGACGCCAACCTTTTCACCGTTTTTCCGGAGAAGGTTTACGTGCTGCGGGATGGTGAGGGCTTTTTTTACAAATTCCACTTCCTCGACTTTTACGACGAAGCGGGCCGCAAAGGCGCGCCTACGATGGCCTTGCAGCGGCTTTAGGGTTGTTCATAAGTTGCTTATCTCGCGTCGAGCGGTCTTCCTCGGTATCTACGATGGGCTGCTGGTAACCCTGTCAGCGTTTTGGGAACGCTGACAGGGGGAGGTTAGCAGGCTTTTCGGTCCCCTACCCGGCCATGCCGGCCGTGATGGAATCGGCTACCGACAGTTCTTCGGGTACGACCTCGGTGGCGCCGAGCTTGAGTAGGCGCTCGGTTTCCTGCACGTACTTGGTGCGGACCACAATGCTCGCCAGGTGATTGTGACGGCGGATTTTGACGATGATGTCTTCGGCGATGGAGACGTTGGGGACGGTGATGATGATGCGTTTGGCCCCTTCGATCGCGGCACGTTTGAGCACTTCCTCGTCATCTGCGTTGCCGATCACGACCTGGGCAACCCGGTAGTCATCTTCCTGGATGTTGCGCTCATTGAGCTCGATGACAGCCAGGGGAATGTTTTTCTGGGCCAGAAAGCGGGCGATGCGCCGCCCTCCCGGGCCAAAGCCAATGATGACGGTATGGTCAGCTAACTCCAGGTCCTGGGGAAGGAAGGACTTGTCCTGCATCCGCTGCATCCAACCGCGCCAGAAAGGCAGCTCGGTGATCCAGGCCGCAATGGCAGGCGCATAGCTTACCAGCAAGGTGGAGAGCAGCATGGAGAGGATGGAGATAGAGAGAAAGGCCTGGTAGGTAAATTCGTTAAGGATCTCATAGTCGAGGCCGGTTTTGGAAAGAATAAAGGCAAATTCGCCCACTTGGCAGAGCGAAAGCCCGGTAATCAAGGAGCTGCGAATGCCTGTTTTTAGCAAGTAAATGAGTGGCGCGATGATGGCCAATTTGACCAGCATCACCAGCAAGGTGACCCCAATCAGCAGGAAGGGGTTGGTGTAGACGAACGAGAGGTCGAGCAGCATGCCTACCGAGATGAAAAAGATGGCGGTGAAGACCTTCTTGAACGGCATGATGTTTTTCAGGGCCTCGTAGCTGTATTCGGATTCAGAGATGATGAGCCCGGCCAGAAAGGCCCCTAACGCCAGCTTTAGTCCAAGCTGCTGGGTGACAAACGCGGTGGCAAAACAGATGATGACCACAGAGATGAGAAACAGCTCTTGGTTGCGGGTGTGGACGATTTTACGCACCAGGATAGGCACAAGCTTGCGGGCGGCGAAGACCACCACCACCACAAATACCACGCCCAGCAACAGGTTGAAGATGGACTTTCCTTCTCCCTGCGGCTGCTCGCTCAGGTAAGGCGCGATGAGCATCATCGGGATAATGATGATGTCCTGAAAGATCAGAATTGAAATCGAGGCTTTGCCAAAGGGGGTACTGGTCCAGCCTTTTTCCTGAAACACCTGCAACACGATGGCGGTACTGCTCATAGCGAAGAGCATCCCCACGAAAAGGGCAGGTTTGGCCCCCAGGTTGAGGGCGAAGGCCGCCAGAAAAAACACCAGCACGCTGAGGCCGACCTGCACCGCCCCCCCGATCAAGACGTATCTGCGAGCAGCTATCAATTTCTCGATCGAAAATTCAATGCCAATCGAAAACATCAGCAATAGGATGCCAATTTCGGCCATCAGTTCGACCTCATCTACCGTGCCAATCAGCTCGATACCCGAAGGGCCCACCAGCACCCCGGCCAGCAAGAAGCCCACGATAGAGGGGAGGTTGAGCCGACTACTAAGGTAAAGGACCAGGCCAGAAACGACTAATATTACCAGCAACAAGGGAAAAACGTCCATAATCTGGAAAAATATTATTTTGTAAGCTGGGGGTCAACCCCTTTCTCCAAGCGTAGCCAAAGCTACTAAGCATCTACCTTAGGGCCAACTGGCAGGGAGAAAATCCTTGCCCCTACGGATTGGCTTGTGCCTTACCGTTGTATATTGCCCCGAAAACCTGCCTGCATGTCATTTTTTCTCTATCTGCTGCTAGCCATTCTCCCTGGAACCTTGATCGGGTTGTACTTTGGCCTGAAAGCCTACCGCTACAGCCGTCAATTCTGGCAACGGTACCTTTCCCTAAACCTTGATGCCGAACCGCCGCAGCAGGATTTTTTTATCTTTTTACCCCCCACCGAAGACCCCGAGCTACAAACCCTTAAACAGCAGTTTGACCGGGCTCAGCGCTACATTTGGATCGCAGCAGGAAGTACCCTGCTGCTGGAAATGGTGGGTATATGGTGGTTGGGTTGATCAGATTAATATGCAACCTTGTTGCATTTATGGAACCCCCCTGTTACATTTGCAACATTGTTGCACAATTAATTAATGCTTCAGCCATTATGAAACTTTGGAAAATCATTCTGTTACCGGTACTGGTGCTGGCTATGACTGTAGTCGGCTGTAAAGAAGAAGAAGACATCGCCTCGGTCGAGATCGAGTTCGAAGAGCCAGTGGCCGGCGAGATCGTCGCCGATGCCAGCGATGTACACATTCACGTTCATTTTACTGGCAAGAACACCGACGTTCACGAGGTCGAAGTCGAGCTCCACCCTGATGACGATGTCAGTGACAAGATCATTGAGTGGGATGAGCACAGCCACGAAGCTGAAGTCATCTTCGAGCAAGAGGTCGATCTTTCTAGCTATCCTTCTGGTACCGAGTTTCACCTCGAGGCCAAGGCTTGCATCGACCACGATTGCAATGAGGTCGTAACTGGTGACATCGAGTTTTCTATTCCCTAGCGACTCTTTGTTCATGCACACCAAACCCCGTCCTGACTTCCAGGGCGGGGTTTTTTGTTGAGGTTAGGGGGGAGGAAGAATGGGAAAACCGCTATTTTTGCTGCATATTAGAGGCAATCTTTTCAGTAAGCATCGCGTCATGTTCAAGTTTTTCCGCAAACATCGCAGCAACGGCCAAGCCCATGCGCCCGCGCTAAAAATGGTAGACATCGACGGCCATCCCCTCGCCGAAGGGGACTTTGTGGAATCGTTGCGCTATGACCTGGGCACTTGCCGCATCGTGGCTGGCGTGCATGGCCTCGAATACGAGTCCCTGGAAAGTGGCGAAAAGGTAAGCTACCTGCGCATGGTCGATGCGGCGACGACCTTTCAGAAGGTACGGCGGCTAGAGCGGCCAACCCGCTAGAAAAGGTTCGCGCCCGGCAACCAGCGGCCGATGGTCTCGGCGATGGCCAGGCGAAATGCATCCGGTTTGAACGGCTTGGTCCGGAACTCACTGGCCCCGACCGCCAGCGAGCGGTCCCGGATGTAGGGCTCATCCAGGGAGCTGAACACGACCACGGGCAAGTTTCGCGTGGCCTCTGCCTGCCGGAGCCGGGTCAGTACCTCGAAGCCGTCGATCTTGGGGATCTTCAGGTCCAGAAATACCATGCCCGGAAGGTGCTCGCCCGGCACCCCCAAGAGGCAGCTCAGCGCTTCTTCTCCATCCTCCACCGCAAATACCTTGAGCTTTCCCGAGATTCTCCCAATGGCAAACGTGGTCAATTCCGCATCTATGGAATCATCTTCCACCAGTAAAATATCTATGTCAATTGGCAACAACATGGTCGATTGGTTTCTGTAGCTTGACTTCCCCTTTTCCAGCCGTCAAGACCGGCTTTTTCCAACCATCAAGGTACCGCCCTTGCCGCTGCCAAACAACTGCTTGGCGGGGGTTGTCCGGCTTATTCTGACTAAATTCTTACTCGGAGGGAGGAGTTGGGGAATTGAGGAATTGGGGAATAAGGTGTGGGGGATAGAGGTAGGCTGTTCACCTTGTGCGGATAAAGCTAAAGCAATTACTTTCTTTAAACCCTGTCAGCGTTCCCAAAACGCTGACAGGGTTAACAGAATAGCCCCTCAGATGCCACCTACGCTAACCAAACAGGCTGGGGGACCGCAGGTTTTGGGCCGCGCCTGAGCAGCCCCGACCCCAGCGGGGTCGCATATTTGTAGCCAAAACGGAAAAATGAATCCCCCGATCCCAGCGGGGTCGCACCACAAACAGGGAAAACCAGACAGGTTGGGGGACGGGGGGAGACGCACCTATTCGCCTTCCTCAAAACGCCTCTTCATAGAGACGGCGGAAATCCTCGCGGCTGACGAGCTTGGGGTTGTTGGGGTGGGCAAAATCGGCGAGGGCCAGGTCGGCCAGGGCCTCCAGGTGGTGGCGCTCCACCCCGCGCTCCCGCAGGTGAAGGGGAATGCCCAGGCGCTGGTTGAGCTGAAAAATCGCCTCGATCAGGGCTTCGGGTTTACCCGGCGGCAAGCCCAAAGCCTGGTTGATGCGCTCGAAGCGGGCCTCGCAGCCCGGCAGGTTAAACCGCAGGCCATAGGGCAGGTTGATGGCATTGGCCAGGCCGTGATGCATGTCGAGCAGGGTCGACAAAGGATGGGCCAGCGAATGCACCACCCCCAGCCCCTTCTGAAAAGCCACCGCCCCCATCAGCGAACCGAGCAGCATGTTGGCCCGCGCCTCGGGCGTGGGGTCGAGGGTAGCCCGCTCGATGTTTTCCCATACCAGGCGGGCCCCTTCCAGGGCAATGCCGTCGGCCATGGGATGGTAGTTTTTGGCCAGAAAGGCCTCTAGGTTGTGCGTGAGCGCATCCATGCCGGTGGCCGCCGTGAGGTGGGGCGGCAAAGAAAAGGTCAGCGAAGGGTCGGCAAAGACCTGCTCGGCCAGCAGCTTGGGTGAAAAAAGAATGCGCTTCTTTTTGCTTTCATCCTCAGAAATAATCGCACTCCGCCCGACTTCGCTGCCCGTACCAGCGGTGGTCGGCACGGTGATGAAAGGCGGCACCGGCCCAGTCATGTATTGGTCTCCCCCGATCAGGTCGTCGTAGTCAAACAGGTCTCGCCGGTGATGCACCCGCAGGGCAATGGCCCGGGCCACGTCCATGGCCGCGCCGCCCCCGATGCCTACGATGCTGTCGCAGCCAGATCGGAAGAGCACACGTCTGAACTCCAGTCACGTGAAACGATCTCGT
>CAZIVQ010000290.1:0-5772 GCA_964542415.1 uncultured Bacteroidia bacterium
GCTGGCGCTGATCCAGCCGGGCTATGCGCCTACCACCACCTGGACCAGCCTGGGACAAGGGGCCGATGGGGCGGTCACGGCCTTGTTTCATGACCAAACCAATAACCGGTTGCTGCTTGGCGGGAGCTTCACCAGCCTTGATGGGGTGACGGCCCCCCAGGTCGCTGCTTTCGATGGGCAGCAAGTCACGGCTTTGGGCGATGGGGTGGCCGGAGAGGTCAACGCCATCACCGTGTTTCAGGGACAGGTGGTCCTGGGGGGAGCCTTCGCGGGCGACAACAACCTCGCCTGGCTCGACGGTAACAGCTGGACCTACAGCCAAATCGCCCCGGGGGCGGTGCATGCCTTGCAGGTCTACGGCGATTACCTCTATGCCGGCGGGACCTTTACCGAGGATCAGGTCCCGCTGAACACGCCCGGTGCGCTACATTTTTTTGCCAAATACGATGGTCAACAGTGGACCCGGGCGGGCTATTTTCGTGGGCCGGTCTATGCCTTGGCAGCCCATCAGGGTGACCTGACGGTAGGAGGAGACCTTTTGCCTGATGCGGGGGTGCCTTACTACGTGGCCCGGAGCTTCGATTCCACGGACTTTTACCCAGCCAGCACTTCCCAAGATCGCTTGGATGCTCCCGTAAAAGCTTTGACCTCCGACGGGACCTTTCTCTATGCTGCCGGAGATGTGTTTGATGACGAAGGCGAGACCCTCTTTGGGCTCGCCCGCCTGGGCAATTCTGGCTGGCAATACCTGCTCAACCATCAGAACGAAGGCCTCCAACCGAATGCCACCTTCCGCTCCTTGGCGACTTACCGCGGGGCGGTCATCGTGGGCGGTTATTTCATCAAAGAATCCTTTGTGGGGACTTTCGGCTCCCACGTGGCCTCCATCCACGCCAATTTTCCCTCTGAGCCTTACCTGACGCCGATGGCTGCTGCCGATTCGGGGGTATACGCCCTGGCTGCGTTCGATAATTACCTCTACATGGGCGGGGAGTTTGTGAGCAATTTCTCCGTTTCTCTCAACCACATCGCCAAAACCCTGAATACAGCGGTTAGCCGGGAAGCTGCTGCCTCTTCCTTAGCGTTGGGGCCCTTGCCCCTGGCCGACCGGGCAGTAGGCCAAGCCCCCCAGCGCATCACCCGCCTGCGGGCCTATGCCCTCGACGGACGCGAGGTAGCCCTGGACTACCAGCTGAGTGGTGACCGCTTTGAGATCCTCCGAGGCCGGCTGAGCAGCGGGATTTACCTTTTGCAGGTTTGGGCGGAGGGAGAATTGCTGATGCAGGGAAAGCTGCCGGTGCGGTAGGGATGTAGGGCTTTTCTATAAAAAAAGTAGGCCAAGTTCCCCAAGTACTACTCCCTCGCCAATTTCCGCATGGGTGCTACTAGACGGGGAATTTGTCATTCCTTTTGCTTGCCGAAACCAGCGGGGGAATGACAAATTCCGGCTTAAAGCGTTTCTTGGTGAAAATTGACCTACACCCTATCTTTCCGTATATTGTGGGAAAGTCACTTTTATGGATTTGTCGAACCAAGACATCCGGCTTAAGAATGCCTTGAAGCACGCCCTCCTGGATCTTTTCTCAGAGAGACGGGAGCTATTTGTCGAACTGATAAGAGAAGCTCTTATTCGTGAAGGGGAAAAGGAGTATGGCCTGTCACCGGAAGAACCGATTCCTGACGCAGATGGGGCAAGTGTCCCCCCTGCTACCCGGGCGCGTCGAACTGCTTTGGCCATGAGCTTTAAAGCGGGCTTAGCTGGCAAAAATCCTTATACCCCAGCCCCAAACGACTGGTACGAGCAATGAATATGTGCTGATCGACAGCAGGGTGTTGATCGAGTTTGAAAAAGGAACCCGTACCCAGTTACTTGAGCAACTACTGCCTAGTCCACATCGCCTGCTGATTAACCCTATCATCTGCAGCGAATATGTATATCACCTGCTGGGCGTGCTAGGTGGCAGATCCCCGCTGGCCATCAAAGAAGCAAAAAGGATTGACCAGGTCCTTGCCAGCCACCAAACAACCGCCTTTCTGAATGCATTTGAGGTAACGCAGATTCGCGCCGAGGCCTGTTCCTCAGCCATAGGCCTGATGAAAAAGCATCACATGCTTCCCAATGATGCCCTTATCCTGGCCTGCTGCCTGTGGGAATCAATCCCGGTACTTGTTAGCCATGATTCGGATTTCGTTTCTGCTTGCCAGTCAGAAGGCATCATACTGGTGCAGGAGGTTGGCCGCCTAAGCCGCTTACTTTAGCCTGAGTTCGGGGTTTATTTTCTGCCATTTCGATCCGCCTTTCTCCATAGGCGGCCCCTCCAAGGCAGGCAGGCAAGTAGGCGGAAGAAGTCTTGGGCGATATGGTTGGGAGGATAAGCAGCGCAATCCTGAAATGAGCGCAATCATGCCCGCTCCAGCCCGAAAAACTGCACCTTCCGTTCCAGCACCTTGATGGTGACCGACTCCGGCTGGCCTGCGGGTTCCCCGTCGACCTGGAGGTCGAGGGCTGCGGGGTTGGTGACCTGGGCTTCGGTTACCCGGTGGGTTTCTACGTAGGGGGTCTGGCTCAGGCGGCCGAGCATAGCCGCGCCGATGGCCCGCAGGAGGCTGTGCCAGGGAAAGGGCCGGACCAAAATCAGCTCGACTTGGCCGTCGCCAGGCTGGCCCTGCTCGTTGACGATGGCCCCGTTGCCGTATTGGCGGCCGTTGGCGATGACCAGCATGAGCAGGCGGTGCCTGGACAGGACCTTACCCTGACTGCGAATGACCATGCGGGAAGCTTTGGGCGGCCAGCCTTCGCGCCAGACTTGGCGGTAATAGCCCCACATGCCGCGGATGTTGTCTGCCTCGAAGCGACGGACCAGGCGGGCGTTGAGGCCGAGGTCGGCAAGGTGAAGGCTATGGTGCTTCCCGTTGAGCTGCACCACGTCCCAGGGCTGCACTTCGCCTTGCTCCCAGGCTGCTAGCGCATCCTCGACGGTCTCAATGCCGAGTTCTGCGGCCATGCCGTTGGCGGAGCCGCCCGGAAAAATGCCGATGGGCAAGTCCCGTTCGAGGTTATAAATGAGTTCGGCTACGCCCTGAATGGTGCCATCGCCTCCACAGACGGCCACGCGGTCCCAATCGCCTTGCAGGTCATTCTTCCATTCTTCCGCCTCGGTTTCACTGACTTCGATCACTTTTTCTGGGGCCAAGGTGGTGACCAAGTGTTCCCGCAAGGTATCTTTGTTTCCGCTCCCAGAGCTGGCGTTGAAAAAAAGGAGGGTGCGAAGGGTCATGCAAACATCTGTAGGGTGGAAATGGTAAGTAAAAGAAAATCTTCCGATGAAGAAAACCCTACGTTGGCTCAAATATCGCTTCAAACAAAGTCTCGGCTGGGACGACCGGCCGGTGCTGCAAGTTTATCGCGGTTTTGGCAACCGCGAGGCCTTTACGCTGCAAGGCCATCTGGCCGAACAGAAGGGCTTGCAAAAGCCCGAACCGGAGCAAAGCCCCTGGCAAAATGCCCTGGCCATGCTCAAACGTTACTTGAGCGGGGCGATTCCTGGAAAGAAAATCCTGGCCCGCTATGGCAGCGCCGTCCAAAGCTGCGTCAGTGATGAAAACGGGGCCTTCTCGGTGACCTTTGTGACGGGCGACCCACCCGAGGATGGCTGGGTAGAGGTCTCGTTCTGGCTGGCCCACGACCCGGAGGTGCAGGCCACCTGTACTGCGTGGATCGACCGGGGACAAGCCCGGTTCGGCACCATCAGCGACATGGATGATACGGTCATCGTGTCTCATGCCACCAAACTCTGGCGTAAATTGTGGCTGATGCTCCGCCGCAATGCCCTGACCCGCCTCCCTTTCGAAGGCGTGAGCGACTTTTACCAGGCCCTGGTACGGCGGCCCGGTCAGCCCGACAACCCCCTGTTTTTTGTCTCCAGCAGCGAGTGGAACCTGCACGACTTGCTGCTAGACTTTGTGCGGCACCATCAGATCCCCGAGGGCATATTTCTCCTTCAGGACCTCAAGTCCCTGCGCAGCTTCTGGCAGAGCGGCGGGGGCACCCACGACCACAAGGCCCAAAAGATCGAGCGCATTCTGGAAACCGTTACCGAGCTGCCCTTTGTCCTGATCGGCGACAGCGGGCAGCACGACCCCGAGCTGTACGACCGCCTGGCCCGGCGCTATCCCGACCGCATTGTGGCCATCTACATCCGCGACCTGAGCGGTCGTCGCCGAAGCAAGGCAGTGCGCCTGCTCGGAGCCCGTCTCTACGCCGATACCGGCATAGAGATGCTGGGATGTCCCACTACTCGGGCTGCTTTCGACCACGCCCGCAAGCACGGCTTGGTCGGGGAGGAGGGACCGGTGAAGCGGGCGGTGGCCCCGCGATAGCTTGCTGCGCCTGGGATTATTCTTTAGTTTTAAGCCCAGGCTGTTCCCCTTACGGAGTAGAACTTGCTCACGCGGAGGATAAATCCGTCCGGAATATGAGCAGCAAGGGGTTTCAACCTTTTGATTCTTAAACAAAGTACTTGGGGGAACAGCCTCCCACGCAACCCATGAACTATTTACCCACTTTCTCTCGCCTCTTTACTCCATGAAAAAATATACCCCTCTTTCCAGAAATACGGGAGAAGCCTTCAGCGCTTGGCTTGGCGCGAAGCCAGCCCGCCGGTTTTTTTCGCATCGGCTGTTGCTGGGCTTTTTGCTGTTGGCCGTTGGATTTTATCCCCTGAGGGGGCAAGATATTCCCTTACCAGAAAACTTCATCGACCAGCGGGTAGACGAAGACTGGCCTTTTCTGGTCGGGTTGACTTTTGATGAGGAAGGGAGAATGTACGCTTGGTCAAAGGCCGGGGTGATCTATTTGGCGGAAGCCGGGCAGCGTATGCCCGAGCCACTGCTCGACATCAGCGAGGAGGTGGCCAACTGGAGCGATTTCGGCTTGCTGGGCTTTGCCCTGCACCCCAATTTTCGCAACAATGGCTACTTCTACCTGCTCTACGTGGTGGACCGGCATCATTTGCTCTACCATGGCACGCCCGACTACGACCCCACTGCCAACCTGAACCAGGCCCCGACCATCGGGCGGCTGACCCGCTACACCGCCGATCCCGCCACGGGCTTTACCCGGGTGCTGCCCGGGAGCCGCAAGGTACTCATCGGCGAGACAGCCGCCACGGGGTTTCCGCTGTTGCACAATTCACACAGTGTCGGGTCGCTGGTGTTTGGAACCGATGGCACCTTGCTAGCCTCCTGCGGCGATGGGGCCTCCTATAGTGGCACCGATAACGGGGGCGAAACCGGGGGCGCTCAGGCTCTCCAAGCCCTGGCAGAGGGCATCATCCAGTCGGCTGAGGATGTCGGGGCCTTTCGATCCCAGCTGCTCACCTCACTCAACGGCAAGATCATCCGCATCGACCCCGAAACCGGCGATGGGGTGCCGAGCAACCCCTTTTTCGACCCAGCCGCGCCCCGCGCAGCCACCTCCCGGGTCTGGGCCCTGGGCTTTCGCAACCCCTACCGCTTTCGCCTCAAACCCAACACCGGGAGCCATGATCCCGGAGAGGCCAATCCTGGGACCTTCTTTGTCGGGGATGTGGGCTGGGCCTATTGGGAAGAAATCAACGTGATGGATGAACCCGGCCAGAATTTTGGCTGGCCGATCTTCGAGGGGATGCGCTCCCGCTGGCAATACGCCAGCACCTTCACCGCCAACCTCACCGCCCCTAATCCCCGCCATGGCGAAGGGGATTGTATGGCGAGGCCCCTGCCCGTGGAACC
>CAZIVQ010000291.1:0-5768 GCA_964542415.1 uncultured Bacteroidia bacterium
AAGCCCGCTGCCAGATTGGTAGCGGGCTTTTTTTGGGGGAATTGGGGGATTGGGAATTGGGGAGTAGGGGATAAGAATTGGGGAATAGGGAAATAGGGCGTAGGACCCGTGCGACCCCGCTGGGGTCGGGGAATGGCACTTGGCTTTTTTCTACAAAGGTTCAACCCCGCTGGGGTTGTGGGTTACGCCCGGATGTTTTTCTTACCCTACACCCTACACCCTACACCCTACACCCTACACCCTACACCCTACACCCTACACCCTCAAAAATCCACATCAAAGCCAAAAGGCAGCAAGCAGGCTTCCGCCCCTTCAAGGCGAAGCACATCGCCCTCCAGGCCTTGCATGAGCACCACAAAAGGCAGTCCGGCCATGCGCTCGTATTCGACCATCACCTGTCGGCAAGCCCCGCAAGGCGTCACCGGCTGGCTGATCGTTTTTTTGTCGCTGCGGGCGCGCACCGCCACCTTGCGGATGTCGGCGGCCCGGCCCTGCGAAGCCACGTAAAACATCACCGCGCGCTCGGCGCAGGTCCCTACCGGAAAAGAAACGTTTTCTTGGTTGTTGCCCGTAAAGATGCTGCCATCTTCCAGCAGCAGGGCCGCCCCTACCCGGAAGGCCGAAAAGGGAGCATAGGCCTGCTCACACGCAGCCAAAGCCCGTTCGAGCAACGCCTGCTCGTCGGCCGCGAGGGCCGCAGCCGGGAGGCGCTCGTAAGAAAATTCGTATGCTTTCCGGGCCAAGGGGGAGGAATGAAAAGAGACAGTAAGCCCGGAACCCTGGCAAAAGCACGGTTCCGGGCGAAAAAAGGGGCTAAAGGATGTACTGGCTGAAATCTTTCTGGGTGACCATGTTGCCCAGTTTGGCCTGCACAAACTCCCGGGTGATGGTGTAGGTCGATTCCTGGTTCAGGTCGGGAACCTCGAAAAGAATCTCATCCAGCAGGTTGCTCAGGATGGTGTGCAAACGACGGGCCCCGATATTTTCTATTTCCTGGTTTACCTGGAAGGCCATCTCGGCGATCAGTTCGATCGCCCCCTCCTCAAACTCCAAGCTCACCTCCTCGCTTTCCAGCAGGGCTTGATATTGCTTGGTAAGGGCATTGCGCGGCTGGGTGAGAATTTTGACGAAATCATCTTGGGTGAGCGAATCGAGCTCCACCCGGATGGGGAAGCGCCCCTGCAACTCCGGAATCAGGTCCGAAGGCTTGGCCACGTGAAAGGCACCGGCCGCGATGAAGAGGATATGGTCGGTCTTGATCACCCCGTGCTTGGTGTTGACCACCGAGCCCTCGACGATGGGCAGCAGGTCGCGCTGCACCCCTTGACGGGAAACATCGGCCCCGCCGCGGCCCTCACCACTGCCAGCCGCCACCTTGTCGATCTCGTCGATGAAAATCATGCCGCTATTGCCCGCCCGCTCGATGGCCTCGCGGGTGACATTGTCCATGTCGATCAACTTGGCGGCTTCTTCTTCGACCAGGTGCTCGCGGGCTTCGGCTACGGTGAGGCGACGTTTCTTGGTCTTCTTGGGCATCATGCCAGATAGCATGTCTTGCAGCCCGTCCATCCCTTCCATGCCCATCGGGCCCACGATCTGCACATTGTGCGAAGGCACGGTCATCTCAATTTCGATCTGCCGGTCTTCGAGTTCTCCCTTCTTGAGCTTATCACGAAACTTTTCCCGGGTCCGCTCATTGAGTTCTTCGTCAGAGTAAGATTCCCCCGAGGCAAACCCCACGCTGTTGGTTTCCTGCTCCTGTATGCCAAAACTGGCCCCTTGGCGGTTGCGTTTGCGAATAGGGGGAATAAGGATATCGAGGATTTGCTCGTCGGCATTTTCGCGGGCCGCTTCCTTGACCCGCTCTTTTTGTTCGGCCCGCACCAAGTTGACCGATTGCTCGACCAGGTCCCGAACCATGCTCTCGACATCGCGACCTACGTAGCCCACCTCGGTAAACTTGGAAGCTTCAACCTTGATAAAGGGGGCCTGGGCCAGCTGCGCCAAGCGCCGGGCGATTTCGGTTTTACCTACCCCCGTAGGCCCGATCATCATGATGTTGTTGGGGATGATCTCCTTGCGGATTTCATCGCGGGCATTGAGGCGGCGCCAGCGGTTGCGCAAAGCAATGGCCACCGCCTTCTTGGCTTCGCCCTGGCCGATGATGTATTTATCCAGCTCCTGAACGATCCGGGCTGGGGTCAAATGTTCTTGCATAAATCAGTTCTCTTGAGAGATAAGAAGTAACAAAAATAGCAAAATCGCTGCCATTCGCCAGGAGGCTGCCTTTTTGACGGTTTGGCTGCTTTTAAGGCGCGTAACGTACGAAAAGCCCCGAGCAAACTGCCAATCTGGCTATAGATGGAACCTCCCGTTTGCAGATATTTTATAGAACCCCCGCATGGCCTCCGGTGTTTCTGCGGGAGAGAAAGCGGGAGAAAAAGCGGGAGAAAAAGAGGTGTAACAATTTTGAGAAAACCAGCTGGGTTATGGTTGGAAGGTAGAATATTTTTGCAAAATAAATATTTTAACCCTGTTTTATTATGCCTCCCACGCCCCGTCACCGGAACCAGCTTGTTGCCAACTTATCCTTTCGCCAGCACATGGTTACCGCTTCGGCCCTGGTGGGGGTCATGCTCGCTTTGCTGTTTTTGCGAAATTATGAAAGCGGGCTTCCCCTCTACCTACCGCTGCACGAAAAAGACGGAGTAAAGGTTGTCGATCAACCCGGAACCCTGCTAAATGCTTACAGCTCACTTCTGGCCGATGCCCAGGCAGGAGACCTAAGCCTGCAAGCTACCGCCGTGGCTGATCTGGCCTATGAACAGCAGGCCCTCGAAGCAGGGGATTTGCTCCTGGTCATGCAAATGCAAGGAGCCGTCATCAAGGTAGTAAATGATTCGACCTTTGGAGAAATCACCAGTTGGGAAAATGCAGGCCGCTACGAATGGGTACGGGTGACCCGGGTAGAAAATGACCTCATTCACCTCGACTGTCCCCTGCAACACAGCTACACCGCAGCGGGCAAAGTCCAGCTCATCCGGGTGCCGCAATACCAGCAGCTGCGCCTGCTACCCGGCGCTTCGGTCGTCGCCCCTCCTTGGGACGGCGAAACCGGGGGCATCGTGGCCATTCAGGCCACCGAGACCATCGAACTGGAAAAAGGCAGCAGCATCGACGTGAGGGGACGGGGCTTTCGGGGGGGAGCCAGGACCAATGCCTCGGGCTACGGTCGCCTGGAGTACTACGACAACCACCCGGATGTGGGGGGTGAAAAAGGCGAGAGCGTAGCCGGGCACGCCCTATCGAGCTACCAGCAAGGCGGCTACCGCTACGGACGGGGCGCCCCTGCCAATGGCGGCGGCGGCGGCAACGCCCACAACGCCGGCGGCGGCGGCGGAGCCAATGGCCACAACCAGGCCCCCTGGACCGGACAGGGCCATATGTGCAGCGATTGCCCAGGTAACCCCGCCTGGCAGCTAGACCCGGCCTACCAAGCCGCCGGTGGACTGAGCCAGAGCAGCGGTGGGGGCCGGGGCGGCTACACCCACAGCCATGAAAACAAGGATGCCTTGAGCCTCTCCCCCGGCGAAAGCGCCTGGAGGGGCAATTCCCGCCAAGTGCTTGGCGGCCTCGGGGGCCGCCCCTTGCCCCAAGACCCCGCCTCGCGCCTGTTTATGGGCGGCGGCGGTGGAGCCGGCCACGGCAACAACCAGGCCAACTCCAGCGGGGCAGCAGGCGGGGGCATGGTCCTGCTCCTCGTCCTCCAGCTCAGCGGGCAAGGAGAAATAGTAGCTGACGGCGCAGATGCCGCGCCTACCGTCGCTTCGCACAACGATGCGCCCGGCGGTGGCGGCGGCGGGGGGACCATCCTCATCCACGCCGCCCGGGTGTACGGCCCCAGCCTGCAAGCGCGCGGAGGGAAAGGGGGAGACCAGCTCATCACCAATACCGAAGCCGAAGGCCCAGGCGGTGGCGGTGGCGGCGGCTTCATTGCCGTGCCAGAGGGAGCCAGCGTCGATACCGATGTCAGCGGTGGCGCCCACGGCACCACCAGCTCGACCAGCCTCACCGAATTTCCTGCCAACGGGGCCACAGGCGGTGCCCCCGGGCAGGTGCGCACAGGCGTACTCACCACGCCTTTTTGTAGCCTCGTCGACCACGATGGCGATGGCGTCCCTGATTCGCTTGACCTAGACGATGACAACGATGGCATCCCCGACTGGATTGAGGCCAATTGTGCTGATCTGGCCAGCTACGAAGCCGGGGCTTGCCCCCCGGTCGATACCGACGGAGATGGCCTCCCCGATCACCTTGACCTGGACAGCGACAACGATGGCCTGCCTGACTTGATCGAGGCCGGAGGAACCGACAGCGACGGCGATGGGCGGGTCGATGCCCTGGCTCGCAGCCAAGCGCAGTTTTTGGTACGGCTGACCGTCACCGATTCGGCCGGAGCGATCGGGCAGCAGCTGTTTCCGGTTACCTTGGGTAGCGCTCCGCCGGTGGCCCAGTTTGTGCTCTCCTCACTGCACGACCAGCTTAGCTTGACCCTGGACGGCAGCGGCTCCATTGATGATGGGCAGATCGTGAGCTACCTCTGGGATTGGGGGGATGGGCAGCAGGGCTCGGGGGCACAAGCGACCCACACCTACGCCCAGCCGGGCCGCTACCTCATCGGCTTATCCGTCACCGATGACGAGGGGCTCACCCACAGCCTGCACCGCTGGACCCAGGTGACAGGCAGCGACCCGTGTCAGCTCACCTTGGGGGGCCTGCACTGCGAGCGTTGGAACAATGTGCCTGATGATGAAATTAAGGACCTTCAAGCCGATCCGCGGTACCCGGATCACCCTGATGCGACCACCTACCTGACGACCTTTGCCAGTGCGGAGAATACCGGCTCAAACTTTGGTCAACGGGCGCGGGGCTACCTGCTCCCTCCGGTCAGTGGACCTTATACCTTCTGGATTAGCGGAGACGATGCGGTAGAACTCTGGCTGAGTACCGGCCCAGAGGCCGCTTCGGCGGTCCGTATCGCTCACCACAATGGCTGGAACCGGCCAGGCCAGGTGGATCGCTATTCCACTCAGCAGTCAGCTCCGGTCACGCTGGTAGCTGGCGAACCCTACTATGTGGAGGTCCTGCACAAAGAAGAGGGAGGCGGGGATCACTTTGCCGTCTATTGGGAACGGCCAGACAGTAGCGGACGAGAGATTGTCCCTGGGCGCTACTTGGCAGCTTTTGGGGAAGCCTGTGTCAACCAGCCGCCGGTGGCGGTGGTGCAGGCGACCCAAAGCTCCGGGAGCCATCCCCTCAGCCCCACCTTTGATGCCGGAGCCTCTTTTGACCCGGAAGGGGGGCCGCTTACTTACCATTGGGACTTCGGAGATGGCGAGGTGGCGCAGGGCGTACGGGTCAGCCATACGTTTGAGGCGCCCCTGACCTTGATCGATCAGGATAGCGATGGCTGGGCCGATGGGTATGATTTTGCGAAAAATTATGCCGGCGGGCAAGGCTTGCCCTTGCCGGACCGGGATGGAGACGGTATCCCGGACTTTCGCGACCTCGATAGCGATGGCGATGGCTTGAGCGACCTGAGCGAGAGCGGAGGCGAAGACAGCGACCAGGATGGGCGGGTCGACGCCTGGAGCGACAGTGATAGCGATGGGTTTGCAGACTGGTATGATCCAGAGGATGACTATACCGTAGCCCGTCTGGGTGGAGGCCTGCCGCTACTGATGACCGGGGCCGACGCCAATGGCAAC
>CAZIVQ010000292.1:0-5762 GCA_964542415.1 uncultured Bacteroidia bacterium
CTCCTTGGGGTTCGAGGCTCAGCCAGTATCCTCGCGCATAGGTCCAGCGGTCGCGAGGTCTGGGCGGTCACCTCTCCTTGGGGTTCGAGGCTCAGCCAGTATCCTCGCGCATAGGTCCAGCGGTCGCGAGGTCTGGGCGGTCACCTCTCCTTGGGGTTCGAGGCTCAGCCAGTATCCTCGCGCATAGGTCCAGCGGTCGCGTCTGCGCAGGAGTCCCTGCCAGCCATGGTAGCGCTGGAGGAGCCATTGGTTGAGGGCCTGCTCAAAATGAGCCTGCCCGGGTTGGAGAAATGCGAAGGTGCTATGCCCGTTGGTCCGGTTTTCTGTGGGCAGGCAGACCGGAGAAAGGGTTTGAAAAACGAGGGGGCGGCTAAAATCGACCTCCTCTCCCAGGTCCACCTCGGAGATGGCCCAGGGAACCCCGCTGCCCATTTCGACCAGGCGACCGCTAAGGACCTCACGCAGCAGTTTCAGGGCTTGCTGGTCCAGACAGGAGCTGAAACTGAGCGTAGGGGCTTGGCCGTCAGCAAGGTGCCAGCGATCTTCTTTTTCGTGGAATGCCAGGCCTTTGACCGGAGAAAAGCAAAAATGCAAGGATGCAGTCGCGGGTTTTTGGGTACCGCGTCGCTCCAGGTATTTGAAGACCGGTCCCCCAGGCTGCCAAAGCAGCTGATGCAGGGTATGGGCAAGGTCGTTGCGGTACGAAGAGGGGAGGCTGGCTTGAGAATCGGGGGCTTGGAGGGTAAGGAGGAAGCGCATGCAAGTATGACTATTTCTGGGCAAGAAACAGGGCTTAAATTGAGGAATAATGACCAGAAATACCAGGATAAGGTAAATTAATCGGAAGCTATTTTCTTCCTGAAAATTGTTTGCCTGAAAGAAAAGATTTTGGGCACGGACTGTCCCTTTGTTCGGTTGGATTTGGGGTCCCTTATTCTTCCTCATTGGCGTAGACCTGGCCATTTTCTCGAAAAGAGAGGGGCCCATGTTCGCCTTTTTCGATCAGGAGCAGGTGCCAGGCTTGCTGGGGACCGGGCTTGTCGGGGGATTGGGCATGTACCCGGTAAAAGATGCGCAGGCCTCCGGAGGTGCGCTGTACTTGCTCCAAGCTGATCTGCCACCGCAGGGGGCCTTGCTTGACAAAGGCCACGGCGTAGTAGCGCTCAAACCAGCTGGGATCCAGTTTGGGATAGGCATCCGCCTCGGCCTGAAAATAGCGCTTCCAATGCTCGAAAGAGGTGATTTGGAGAAAATTGGACCCATTCAGCGGGAGGCGCTGTTGGAGTTCATAACCCCGGGCTTCGAGGTGAGCCGGGGCAGGCATGGTGGCCTCCGCGTCCGTAGGAGGGAGCGGAGCGGAGAATGTTGGCTCAGGGGTCAGCGCCGCTTCGTAGTAGCGCAGCAAAGCGCGCAAATCTTGCAGGTCAAAGGCATGGGGAAAATGCCAGTCCTGGGCCGGAAAGAGGCTATTGGCGCCTTGTTGTAGGCGAAAGCGGCAGTTGGCAGGGCCCAGCTGCTTCAGCTCCGGGGACTGCTCCACGATGTAGAGGGCCGGCTGGAGGCGTGAGCTGTCACGGGCAGGCTGCAAGAAGCCCTGGAGCGAGATGGTGGCCTCCCAAGCATCGGCCTTTATGGCGCGCAGCTGTAGCTGACGGCCCTGGGCTTCAGGGTCGAGCCAGCCCAACACAAACTGCCGGGAAAAGTCGATCGACAACGGCCGCCCGTCCGGACGGCGGTAAAATTGGTTGAGCTGTACCGAGTCGGTGAACAGCCACCCGACCTGGGCTTCAGGTTGCCAGGGATAGGTGCTGGGGTCGAGCGAATAGCGCAGGCTGTCGCCGCGCGGGGTCCAGCGTTGGACGTAGGCGACATCTGGGTCCAGGCGAAAGGAAAGGAGCTGGGCTTGCAGGGGGAGCCCGTATAGCAAGGGCAGAAGCGAGAGCAGGAAGATCCGGAACATTTATTCTATTTTGCCGAAATATTAATAATATTAATTTCCATATATAATAATAAATGTGTATCCAGATAAAGTTGCGGGATGACGGGCGCGGGATGCTGCTTGAACCGGAGGGCTTTTTTTGAAAAAAATTCTTTTCCTACCCAACCTCTTGGCCATGCACTTGCGTGAGGGGTGGTAAAAGGAGCCACCAGCCCGGGTTGTCAAGTATAGAAGCTACCCCAGGTGAAACGCCCGGTTTATTCTTCCTCTCACCCTCCCAGTTAACCTCATTCCACGATGCGACTGAATCAAATTTTTACCCTCTTTCTCGCTTTGCTGACTGCGGCAGGAAGCTATGCCCAGGGCCTCAGCCTTCAGGTCAGCGGCACCCTCACCGACGGCAGCGGTACGCCCATTGGCGGCTCTTTGGTCGAATTTACTGCGTATAGCGGGGGATGGCAGGTGATCGACACCATGAGCACCCTCCCCAACGGTACTTACAGCTTCACGGCTACCACCCCGCCGGCAGTGACCAGTGGGATCATCAATGTAATGGCGGCTTGTGGCAATAACTTTCTCGTAGACACCCTCGTTTTCTCGGCGACCAACACCAGCTTTGTCTCCAACTTTACTTGCGGGTCGGCCCCAAACTGCGATGCGACCTTTGGCCATTCGCCAACTATGTCCAACGTTCTGGACCAATATTTTTTCTACACTGGCCAGACCGACACCAGCACCATCGTCAGCTATGACTGGGACTTCAACGACGGCAACACGGTGACCACGACTTCGGGGAACGTTCAGCATACCTTTGCGGCCCCAGGGTTTTATAATGTCTGCCTCACCATCACGACTGCGGCGGGCTGTGTCACTACCTTCTGTTCACCCCTTAACCTGGCCCCGCCCTCGAATTGCGTAGCCAGTTTTTCGAGTTTCCCCTCCGGCAACGGGTTTGTGTTCAATGCGGATACCACGCAGAATAGTCCTTCGACCCACTACGACTTTGTGGTCAACGGCACCCTGTATCCTGGTCCCGTTACCGGGATAGTACCGGTGGTAAATGGGGCCAATTTCATCTGCCTGGTGGTAGCCGACAGCGGTTCTTGTGTGGATTCGCTTTGCCAGACGATTTTTGTCAATAGCAACCCAGCCTGTGATGCGGATTTTTGGGCAGCGATACAAGGCCCTGGCCAATTTAGCTTTACCAACCAGAGCTCCCCGATAACGGCCAACACCAGCTTTGCCTGGCATTTTGGTGATGGCAACAGCTCGACTCAGGTCAGCCCTACCCATACCTACAGTGCCAGCGGGACCTATCAGGTGGTCTTGGTGATGGACAATGGCTCTTGTGTTGATTCTATTTTATCCACGCTGAATGTGCTGTTGGCTTGTGAAGCTGGGTTCAATGCTTACCCCGATAGCACGTCGAATGCCGTGAACTTTGTGCCGTTGTCACAGGGGTTCAACCCCGGAGTTACGTTTGACTGGGACTTTGGCGATGGCAACACGGGTTCGGGCTTTAACCAGAACCATACCTATGCCAACCCAGGGGTGTACCAGGTCTGCCTCACGGTGACTGACTCCATCGAAGGCTGTAGCGATACCCATTGTGATTCGGTGGTGGTAGGGCCTCAGTCGGCTTGTGATGCTTCTTTTACTTATGCTGGCAACTATTTCTTCTACGATGGTAATACCGACACGACCCAAATTCTGTCCTATCTCTGGTATTTTGGCGATGGAAACGTAGATACAACCACCCTTTCTAACGTGGCCCATACCTATGCTACTAATGGCATTTATCCTGCATGCCTGGAAATTGTGACGACCAGTGGATGTGTAGCCTTTACCTGCGATGACGTCATTATCGGTCCCCCCCCGCTACCGTGTGATGCCTCCTTTTCAATCATTCCGGATACCACTTCGGGCAATGCCAACTCCTATTTTTTCGATCCCGTTTCCAGCAACTCCGCCTTGTTGTATTCCTGGGACTTTGGGGATAATTCGGTCGGAAGCAGCCCTTTGCCGCTGCATGTGTACCAAAACCCCGGTACCTACTTGGTCTGCCTGACGGTCACGGATTCGGCCAACGGCTGTAGTGATACCTTCTGCGACACCTTGGTGGTCGGTAGCAACCCGCCCTGCCAGGCCAACTTCACCGCCGGAACCACCCCCACGGGCAATGTGCAGTTTGTCAGCCAGGCCGCTGGCAGCAACCTCGGATACGCCTGGGACTTCGGCGATGGCAACACGGCTACCGGTCCTAATCCAGTGCATACCTACGCCAATGTCGGTACCTACGTGGCTTGCCTCACCGTGACCGATTCGATCAACGGCTGTACCAGCACGGCCTGCGACACGGTGGTGGTCGCTCCCCCGCCGGGTCTGCAAGTTTCCGGCCAGGTGATGGCGGGCAACCAACCGGCTGAAAACGCGCTGGTCTACCTCATCCAAGCCGATTCGCTGGGCACGATCCTCACAGCGATCGACTCCACGGTGACCGACTCCATGGGCTTCTATACCTTTTATGGCCAGAATCCCGGTGACTATTTGGTAAAAGCAGCTTTGCAGCCCAATGACCCCGATTACGCGAACTACCTGCCGACTTACCTGGGCGATGAACTCTTCTGGAACCTGGCCGTGTCTACCGTCCTGACGCAGGTTTCCGTCTTCAATCCGCCCATCAGCCTGGTAGCTGGCAACAACCCCGGTGGCCCGGCCTTCGTCGGCGGCTTGGTGAGCCAGGGAGCCAACAAAGTGGAAGGCGAAGGCCTGGAAAATGTCTCCGTCTACCTCATGGACACCCAAGGCAACGCCGTGGCGTACACCCTGACTGATGAAGATGGCGCGTACCAGTTTGACAACATCGCTTATGGCGACTATATGCTCTACGTGGAAATGATGGGTCTCTATTCCTACCCATGGGAAGTGAGCCTGACCGCGGCTAACCCGTCCTTTGACGTAGCAGACTTTGTGGCCAATGACACCGAAGTGCGCCCGGCCGGGACCACCAGCCTCGACGATCTCGCGGCCGAACTGCGGGTCTTTCCCAACCCGGCCCGTGACTTCCTGACCATCGAGACGGGCAGTACCCCCGCCGCGAGCTGGGACATCAGCCTGCTCAACGTAGTGGGACAGGTGATGACCGGCGACCGCCTCGAAACCCATGGCAACCGCCTGCGGCTCGACCTCCACGGCCTGCCTAACGGCATCTACCTGCTTCGTTTGCAAAATGGCGAGCAGCAGCTCACCCGCCGCTTCCAGAAAGTACGCTAATAGGATGCTTGATTCAACCTGATTACCTTATCCCAATAAGCCAGCTCCCTTTCGGAGGTTGACTTTTGGGGTTTTTTTCCTCTTTCCTTTTTTAACGCGGAGGGCGCAGAGGTTTCGCAGAGAGCGCGGAGGAGATTGAAAAGCCTTTCGGTCTCAGGTCGCTCAGTCGCATGTCTCCACATCGCTAATCGTTTTTTTACCACTGAGGGCACAGAGGGATTTCACGGAGGACACGGAGTTTTTAACGCAGAGGGCGCGGAGGTTTCGCAGAGGACGCAGAGGTTTTTGCCAATCAGGGCTTAGGAGGGCGCGGAGGTTCGACCTTTCGGTCTCAGGTCGCTCAGTCGAATGTCGCCACATCGCTTATCGTATTTTTTAACGCGGAGGGCGCGGAGGTTTCGCAGATCTCGGACCCCGGAGAAACCGGGGGGACACGGAGAAGAGTGAAAAGCCTTTCGGTCTCAGGTCGCTCAGTCGCATGTCTCCACATCGCTTATCGCTCATCGCTCATCGCTCATCGCTCATCGCTCATCGCTCATCGCTCATCGCT
>CAZIVQ010000293.1:0-5754 GCA_964542415.1 uncultured Bacteroidia bacterium
TGATTGGAAAGCCACGGTACAGTACCCCGGGACCCTGCCCACCCCGCCCAGGCCTTGCAGGAAGCGGGAAATGCGTCTTTTTCAACTTTGTGTATAACCGGCAGGGTTCCGAAAACCCTTATGAGGGTTTCACATCAAGCACCGGAATCTCCCCCAATCGGGACGAAAGCTGCTGACTCGCTTCTTCCAGGTCGTAGGCGTTTTGCAGGTGAAGCCAGAATTGAGGGGTAGTGCCAATAGATTTTCTAGTTTTTGTTGATTCTCCTGCTGGAAATAGGCTACTATTTGCTGAGTTTTAAGGTCTTTTTCGGTATTCCCAGAATTACTGCATGCTGCTAGCCAGGCAATGATCGAAAAGAAAAGCGTGAGGGTAAGTAGGCGAAATGGATTCATAGGGGAGGGGTTGGATAAATGCCTGATCTGGACTGAGATGCTTAATGTACCAATTTCCTGCCTCAGCGACCCTGTCTTATGAAAAAAAGGTGCTTGCTCAAGGTTGCCGCTACCACCATGCGCTCACCCCCGCAACTCCAGCAGCCGCCCTTCATCCTCCGGCCGGAGCCTTCCCTGCGGGTCAGGGCCGCAGTTGAGCAGGAGGTTGGCCTGCATTTGCCGGGCCACGTCGAGGTATTGGAGAATTTGGGCTTTGCTGGCCACCGAGTGGTCCCATGCGTGCCAGAACCAGCTGCCCGACTTGAAGCGCTGATCGCCCTTTTGGGACATGGTCGTCTCGATCTGCAAGGGCAGGTAGCGCTTGTTGCCCAGCCAATCCCAGACCTTCTGGTCGTCAGGATTGGGGGTGGTGTATTTTTCGCCGCTGCGAATGTCGACCGGATGCAAGGGCACCCCCGGATAGGCCGTGGTGCTGTTGTTCATCACCAAGCAATCCGGTTGCAGCGATTTGATGTACTGGTAGAGGTGGTCCATCTGCCAGCGGTAGGCCCCTTCCATGCGCCAGGCGTCGATGAAGGCCAGGTCGCGGGCTGTATTCTGCTCCTGAAAGCCCGCTTCTCCCTCCAGTTCGCCCTGCTTGAGCTTTTTGGACCAGCCGCTTTGCTGCTTTTTCCAAAACCCATCAAACCACAGCTCCACCACGGGCCCGTAATTCGTCAGCAATTCCTCCAACTGCCCCTTCATAAAGTCCACGTAAGCCCATTCGTCGGTGTCGTGGCTCTTTTCGTGGCGGTCCCACAGGCTGTAGTAGAAGCCCACCTTGAGCCCGTGTTTGTGGGCGCTGTTGACCAATTCGGCCACCACATCTCCCTTGAAAGGCGTCGCCGCCACGCTGTAGTTGGTGTATTTGGTTGGCCAGAGGCAGAAGCCGTCGTGGTGCTTGGTGATGAGCACGATGTATTTCATGCCCGCGGCTTTGGCCGTGCGGCACCACTGATCAGTGTCGAGGGAAGTGGGGTTGACCTTGGCCGGGTCGAGGCTGCCGTCGCTCCATTCTACATCGTAGTAAGTGTTGATGCCGAAGTGGATGAACATGCCGAAGCCGAGGTCCATCCAGGCCTGCTGCCTTGGGTCAGGACCGATGGGCTCGTCGTCGGTAAGGCGCGGCAGGCGGCCCCAGGCAGTAGCAGGTACCGAAGCGGCCCCGAGGCCAAGGAGAGAAGAGGTTTTCAGAAAGTCGCGGCGTTGCATGCGGGGAGAATTTTCCTGAATAGAGGTCTCTTCAGCCAGCCGCTACCGGTCAGCGCTGCCTTCGCGCCTTTCTCCACCACCAACCTCCCACCCCCACCAAGCCCAGCAGCAGCAAAGCGATTTTTCCCCAGAAAAGCAGGTCGGCCCTCCTGCGGGGTTTCACCTCCACCGGTTCTCTATCACCGAAGAGCACAAAATTCCCCCAAAAATGCGGATGGGTAAGGTCTTCGCTGGCCAGGTAGTCGAGCCGGGCTTGGCGCAGGGCTTCGTCCTTGGGCAGGCCCGAGGCCAGGTGATGGTAGAAGCGCCCCATCAAGGTAGCAGCGGCGGCATCGTCGGCTTGCCAGAGGCTCATCACCGTGTTGGCGCAGCCGGCATAGGCAAAGGCCCGCCCCAAAGACACCAGCCCCTCGCCCGGGCGAAAGTCGCCCTGCCCCGAATGACAAGCACTCAGCACCGCCAACTCTGCCTCCAGTGGCAGGTGGTAGATCTCGTAGGCGTGCAGCACGCCATCGCTTCGCTCCGGCCGCCCCTGCTCCGCCTCGGGGGTAAAAACCAGGCACGAGCGCAGCGGGTCTTCGTCGTCCAGCAAAGCATGCATGGCCAGGTGTAGCACCTGATAAGACCCCGCTTCTTCCCGGAAAGAAGCCTCGGTCGCCCCCTTACCCAGGAAGGCCCGGCCTTGCACCACCGCTTTGATCTGGCTCACCTCCTCCTGGTTGTTGAACAGCGGGCCGAGGTTCCGGCCCGGATAATCGGGAATGCTGTCGTTCGCCGGGTAGATCGGGGCAAAGCCAGCAACGCCCTTGCCGCCCTGCCGCCTGCGCTGGGACAGGGCTTGGCTGGTGGCCGAAAACACATAGCGCACCCGGTGAGCCCGCAGCAGGTAAGGCCAATCCCGATAAGCCTGCTGTGGCTGCGGCAGGGCCGTCAGCAGCACCTCAAACGGTAGCAGGCTCAGGGGGCCATCGGGCGCGATGACCAGGCCTGAAGCCCGGGAGAGCCGCTCGGTGGGGAGCAGGTGAAGGTAGAGTTCGTGCGCATCTTGGGCCAGCTGCTGCTTCATCTGCGGGCTGTGCATCTGGGAAATGACCTGCCTTTGGTCGTCCAGGGTCCGGAGCAATCGCTGTAGCCGCGCCTCAAAAGCAGGCCCACGCTCGATACGGCGAAGCTGAGGCTGGCCCGCCTGTACCTGCCAGCAGTAGAGGTGGTCTTTTCCCCAGAAATAAGCCAGCCAAAGGGTGGAATCCGTCTCCGGCAGCAACTCCTCCCAGTCGCTGGGATCAGGGGCATATTTAAGTTGAAAATAGGCTGGGTAGTCTTGGGCGAGCCGTTCGCGCAGGCGGTCCCAATGGGTACGGAGGCGCACCAGCCGGGCCTGATGGGCCTGCCGGGCCGAATCGCTGGTGGCGGCTTGCCAGGCTTGCTGCTCGAAGGCCAGGTTTTCAAGCAACTGGCGTTCCTGCCGCAGCACGCTGTCAGGCAAGCCAGCAAACTCCCGGGCCCGGTGGTCACGCAACTGGTCTTGTAGCCCCAGCGACCGGTTGGCTTCGAAGAAGGCAAAAGCCTGCCCAGCGGCTTCGGCCGGGCTGAGTTGCTCCTGTTGCTGGGCCGTGTAGAGCGCGTCGAGGGCATAGGTGTAGGCCTGGCTCACTTGCTGGCTCAGCCGGGAGCGGGCAGGCGGCGAACTGGCGTGTTGTCGGCTGGTGCTCACCGCCTGGATCAGGCTTTTGCCCGTCGCGACCAGCTGCATGAGTTGATCGGCTCGCGGCTGGTGCTGGTAGGCCAGCCGGTAGGTTTCCATGATGCCTACCAAACTCCCCAACAGCGCATCGACCGAAAGGGTCTCGAAGCGCTCGGGGAAAGCCTCGGGCTGGGTCGCATCAAAGCCAGGCAGGGTCGCCTGCAAAGCACGTTGGAAGTGCTGCCGGGCCATTTCGGCTTGCCCCGCCTGGAGCAGGCATTCGCCCATGCCTTGCTCCAGCACCGCCGCCAGCCAATGGTGCGTCCCGTAGCGCGCCTGCACCCCCTCGATGGCCGCCTGGTAGCGGCTCAGGCCTTGCTGGGTGGCCCCGCTGAGGCATTCGGCCCGGGCTAGGTTGCCCTGCGAAGTCCAGGTCTCCGGGTGGTCCGGCCCAAGCCTGCCAAGCCGCAAGGACAGGGCTTGCTGGTGGAGGCGGCGGGCCGCTTCGGGCTGGCCCGAAAGGTGATACGCCTCGGCGATGTTGTTCAGGACAAAGCCGGTATAGGGGTGTTCCGGCCCAAAAGCAACCATGAGCTGCTTGCGGGCCGAGTCGAGCATGGCCAGCCCTGCCTCCAGCTGTCGGGTCTCGATCAGGCTTTGGCCCAGGTTGTTGTAGAGTTCGCCTTTTTTGAAATGAATGGCTGGCAAGTGTTGGACGAATAAATCCAGGCTACGGCGGTAGTAGATGGCGGCGGCTTCGTGGTCCTTGTAGGCCACCAGCACGTTGCCCAGGGCATTGTAGACGGTGGCCACGTGGAGGCCCATGGTTTTCTCTGCCCCAAGGCTGTCGTAATGAACCAGGGCGGCCTGCAAGAAGTGGTAGGCGCTGTCGAGCTGGCCGAGGTCTTTGTAGAGAATGCCCAGGTTGAGGAAATTGTTGGCGATGAAGGGGCGGTACATGCCGCTTTGGGCAAAAATCTCAGCGGCCCGCCGGTAGTAAGGGATGGCTTCGTGTTCGCGGCCGAGGTTGTGGTAGCCCACCCCAAGGTTGTTAAAGTCCTGGCCGAGGGAGAGGTGATGGGGCCCTAGGACGGCTTCGGTGATGCGGGCGATGCGCTGCTGGTAGGCGAGGGCCTGCTCGTACTCGCCCCGGCGGGTGTGTACGTGGGCCACGAGGCTGAGGAGGTTGCCGAAGAGCAAATGGGTGTCGCCCCAGGCAGCTAAGGCGGCCGCTTCGGCTTGCTGGGCGTAGTAGAGAGCCGAATCGGGCTGGTTGGTTTCGAGAAAGAAAATAGCCATGCGCTCAAAGGCTTCGACCCGGTCGGGATGTCCCTCTGGCAAGGCCGTCCGGCGATGGCGCAGCACCTTGCGGGCCAGCGGGCCGATGGCCTCATATTGACCTTGATAATAGTACAGGCGGGCTTGGGCGTCGGCGGCAGCCAGCACGGGCAAGGCCGTGTCGGGCAGGATGGCGAGCCAGTCCTGCCGGGCCTGGCCAATAAGGCTTTCGGCCTGGTCATAAGCTCCGAGATCAATCTGGGCCTGGGCCTGGGCCAGCAAGGCCCGGGCCAGGGCCAGGGAGTCTAGCTGGGGGGCTTGCCGCAGCGCTTGAAAGGCGGTATCAGCCTGGGCCAGGGCCGCTTCGGCCTCGCCGTTGTAGCGGAGGCACTCGCTGAGGGACAGGTGGGTGGCGGCCCGGCTGCTGTCGGGCTGCCCGGGCAGGGCCTGCTGGTAGGCCCAGGCCGCGCTGTCGAATTGGCCGGCGGCCTGCCATTGACGGGCTTGGCTCAGGTCCAGGGAGACGCCAGGTACCGAGGTGGGATCGGCACAGCCGGTCCAGCTCAGGTAAGTCAGCCACAGCAGCCAGGGGATATGTCGGGAGGTGCGGAGCATAGGTGCCAAGCGAAAAAGCGTTTTCTGCTATGGTCGTAAAGGTACCGATGCGGTCAACTGTAGGGCAAGGTTTTTTTTTGCGACGAGCGATGTAGCGACAAGCGATGTGGCGATAGCGGCTGTGGGCTTCTTTTGCGACGCGGGATTTTTTCTGCAACCTTTTGCAGGATTGCCCGAAAACCTTCTTATATTTGCCCGGCAAAAGGCGCGGTAGCTCAGACGGTTAGAGCGCAGGATTCATAACCCTGAGGTCGGGGGTTCGATTCCCCCCTGCGCCACAGTAAAAAGAGTCAGTTCGATAGAACTGGCTCTTTGTTTTTTTATGGTAGCTCATCCGGTTAGCGCGTCCCGGTCGCAACCGGGAAGGCCGGGGGTTCGATTCCCCCCTGCGCCACGAACCCCACTTCTCTTTGAGTGGTGGGGTTTTTGGTTGGCCGGTAGCATGGGAGTGGATTTCCCACCTTTGAGGAGAAAGTAGGGATGCCAGCATGAGGCTTTTGGCGATTGGCTCCAACCCCGTAAAAATTGTATCT
>CAZIVQ010000294.1:0-5747 GCA_964542415.1 uncultured Bacteroidia bacterium
GTATGAGCTGACTGACACCGGGATTTTCGATACCCACGCCTACATGAAGCACCTCTACAAATATGGGCACACGGCCTATCCCTACGAAGAGTTGGTGCGGGTCAACCGGGAGCGCACCAAAGATCAAAGGGAGTATGAGCTGACTGACACCGGGATTTTCGATACCCATGATTACTTCGACGTCTTTACCGAATACGCCAAGGCGGCAGAGGAAGACCTGCTGGTCCGTATCACGGTCTATAACCGCGGGCCCAATGACGCGCCTATCTGGGTGTTGCCCACCCTGTGGTTTCGGAACCTATGGGCTTTTGGCCTGATGGACGAAAAGCCCAGCCTGCAACTGGCTCAAGATGAGCAGGGACAAACTTACCTGAAAGTCGCACATCCGGAGCTAGGGGGCTATCGACTGTACTTTTCCGAACCCGACCGGGTGTTGTTCACCGAAAATGAAACCAATACCGAGCGCTGTTTTGGGCGGGAAAATGCCCAACCTTTTGTAAAGGATGCCTTTCACGATGCGGTGGTCGAGCAGGATTTTGACTGGCTGGCGGAGAAAACCGAGGGGACCAAATGCGCTCCGGTGTATCACCGTCAGTTGGCATCCGAAGCAAAAGCCGAAATCCGCTTACGTCTCTGCCAGGAAAGTACCGTGGAACGCGCGCCTTTGGGCCAATCTTTCGAAGAAATCTTTGCTACCCGTATCGCAGAGGCCGATGCCTTTTATCAAGCTTTTCAGAAAGGAGACGACCCTGAGGCGGCTAACATTCAGCGTCAGGCCTTCGCGGGCATGCTCTGGGGCAAACAATATTACCACTTTGATATCCCTCGCTGGTTGGCGGGCGATCCGGGGCAGCCGACGCCTCCGCCGGAGCGCAAGCAAGGGCGCAACCGCGAATGGGCCACCCTTAACAACGAGGACATCATCTCTATGCCCGACAAGTGGGAATATCCCTGGTACGCGGCTTGGGACCTGGCTTTTCACTGTGTGCCCCTGGCTATGCTCGACGCGGAATTTGCCAAGCATCAGCTTATCCTCTTCCTGCGCGAGTGGTATATGCATCCCAATGGCCAGTTGCCCGCCTACGAATGGGCTTTCGGCGACGTGAATCCACCTGTACATGCCTGGGCCTGCTTGCAAGTCTATAAGATCGACCGCACGCGCAACGGACAGGCCGACAAGACCTTTCTGCGACGGGTGTTTCAAAAGCTGCTCCTGAATTTCACCTGGTGGGTCAACCGCAAAGACCAAAACGGAAATAACGTCTTCGAGGGAGGCTTCTTGGGGCTGGACAACATTGGGGTTTTTGACCGCAGCAGCTTCATCCCCGGCGGGGGGCATCTGGAGCAGGCCGACGGTACTGCTTGGATGGCCATGTATTGTCTCAATATGCTAGAGATATCCCTGATTTTGGGCGAAGATGACGTGGCTTACGAAGACATGGCCACCAAGTTCTTCGAACACTTCGTGTACATTGCTACTTCGCTCAACCGTATTTGCAGCGACTGGACCGGGGCCTGGGACGAAGCGCAGGGCTTCTTCTTCGACGTCTTGGCCATGCCCGATGGGCGATACCTCCCCCTCAAAGTCCGCTCGCTGGTGGGCTTATCGACCCTCTTTGCTACCTTGGTGCTGGAAAAGGAGCAACTGGACAAGCTACCCGATTTTAAGCGGCGCCTGCGGTGGTTCATGCGATACCACCAGTCAGACGATGCTCACTTGGTGATCAAGGAATTTCATGAGGGGCGTGACGTACTGCTGTCGCTGGTGCCCAAGGAGCGACTGCTTCGTTTGTTGCAGGCTCTGCTTGATGAGCAGGAATTTTTGGGCCTAGGGGGCATTCGCTCCATCTCCAAGATGCATGAAACGCCCTACCTGGCACATATAGACGGGGAGGAGTTTAGGCTGAAGTACGAGCCGGGTGAATCAAGCACCGGGCTGTTTGGCGGCAACTCCAACTGGCGCGGGCCGATCTGGATGCCTATGAATTACCTCATTATTCAGGCCCTGCGAGTCTACCATTGCTACTTTGGCGATGAGCTGACCGTGGAATATCCCACGGGCTCTGGTCACCGGGTCAACCTGGCCACTGTTGCCGATGGCCTATCACACCGCCTGATCAGCATCTTTCGCCGCAATGGAGACGGGCGCCGCCCGGTACACGGCGACTATATGCCCTACCACCACGATGCGCACTGGCGCGATTTGGTCTTGTTTTATGAGTACTTCCACGGTGACAATGCCCGCGGCGTAGGGGCTTCGCATCAGACTGGCTGGACCGGCCTCGTAGCTGAGCTGATTGATCAGGTGGGCTGGGAGCAAGACGCAGACTTGACAGAGCAGCTGAGCCAATCGGACAGCCCCTAAGCCCTCAGCCCCGCAGGGAGGAGCTCGCTCGTATGGCCTACAAATCCGCCCCAAAAATGCGTAGCCAGAGGGTTTACCCCTCGCTAGGCATGAGCTGCGCACCAGAGAAACAGCCTACGCCTTAGCCGTCTTATCGAAGAAACCTGGGCGTATTTAGTGCTATCCCGCTCATAGGCTGGTTTCGCACCTCCTTTTTACCTTGACATCTATCCTTTTCCATGCGCACCAACATCCCATCCATTGTCATCGTCTACCTCAGCGGTTTTTTGCAAGGTGTGGCGCTGATATTGTATCCTGCCGCAGGGCCAATTTTTACCAACCCGGAGTTGCTGGGGCTGAACAGCGGGCAGTTTGGGCTACTGTTCACCCCGCAAATCATCCTGGCTATCATAGCCTCATTTTCTGCGCCATTGCTGGCAAAGAAGTGGAGCATGAAGCGAGTGCTACAAGCGGGGCTACTAGCCAATTTGCTGGCCATGCTTCTGTTTGCGGGTAGCCACTACACAGCTGGTCCAGGTATGCTCCCTTTTTTGACCTTGCTGGTAGGTACCGCCGCTTTGGGCACAGGCTTTGGCTTTACCATCACAGCAGTCAATCCCTACGCCTACAGCTTCTTTCCAGGCAAAGAAGCCTCGGCCGTCACCGGCCTGCATATCCTGCTAGGGGCAGGCACCGCGTCCAGTTCCATCCTGCTTAGCTACTTTTCTGGTCTGGGCTACTGGTGGGGCGCAGGCTGGGGCATGGCCGCCGCGCTGTTGCTCCTATGGCTGTGGATGACCTGGCTGCCGATGCCGCTGAAAACCCAGGTAGAAGCGCCCGCCATGGAGAAAACCAAGCGTCTACCCGGGCGCATCTGGGTCTTTTTTTTGGTGGTGTTCTTCTACGGCGCTTGCGAAGCGACCTTCGGCAACTGGGCCCCGATTTACCTGGAAAAAGAAGCAGGCTTGAGCTTGGCGGCGGCTTCATTAGGGCTCTCGCTGTTTTGGGGGGCCATCGCCTTGGGAAGGTTGCTCTTTACCCTGGCGGCCCTACGCTTCAATTTGCGCTGGCTACACCTCCTCATGCCTCTGCTAGTGGCGGCGATTTTCTTTGGCCTGCCCTGGCTGGAAGGTAGCATAGCCAACTATGTGGCTCTCTTTGCCGCAGGGCTGGGCTTATCCTTCTACTTTCCCTTTTCCATCAGCCTGGCCACTGACGAATTTCCGACCTACTCCGCAGCGGTTTCGGGCATCCTGGTAGCCGCCATCCAGCTTGGCACGGGGGTCAGTTCCAATGTGATTGGGCTCTTTACCGAGATGATTTCCCTAACCGGCATTATTCAATTTTCGGCACTATACGCGGTACTCATGGCAGGTATAGCGAGCTACCTGTACCTCACCCGCAAGCAGCCAGTGGTTTCGGCAGAGAAGCCTTCCTGAGCGCGTGAGAAGCCTGGAATGAGGCTTCTACCAAGGCCCCTTGACCCAGGCTGTTCCTCCTGTGGAATCGAACTTGCTCGCACGGATGACAAATTCATGCAAGGTGTAGGCAGCGAGGGGTTTTAATTCCCTGCTGCTCATTCGAAGGCGACCAGGGGAACAGCCTACCCCTTGACCTACCCCCCAAAACAAAATGTCCAGCAGCGCTCAGCTAACTCAGATAGGCCGGAGCCGAGAAAAGGCGGAGCGATACCAACGGCACGACAAAGCCGCTCACCCATCGTTTCCTGCTGCTGCTTCTTTTTTCTTTTTCCATCCGATGCCTCCCATCACGGCTGAGAGGCCGAGCATGAAGGGCATGGCTAGCATCCATTGGGGACAGCTAAAGAAAGCACATACCATCAGCCCCAGGGAAAGGCCACTGATCCAGAATAGGACATTGTGTGATTTAAGCATAATATTTACTCTATGTGTAAAGATGATTAACCATCAGCTAAGCCTTGGGGTTTATTTACCTCATAAAAAGTGGCCTCGCTAATGCTTTCGGAAGCAGGTAGCCTACCGGGTCAAACGCAGACCTGTCCCTGGTAAAACCGGGACCTGTCCTCGGTAAAACCGGGACCTGTCCTCGGTAAAACCAGCACCTGGTGTAATGAGGTAATGTGAAGGCGGGGTTTTTGTCATTGATTATCGATTGGTTACCATGTCATTTTGAGGGAGAATTTTAGGGGGCCAAACACTTCCTGTAGGGTGACAGCAAAACCGTAGGCTCGGCCGGATTCGGGCTGCTGCGTAATCCGGCCGCGACAGATGCTGGCTTATTTGCCGGACGGAGTCCAGCGGTATGGGGCTCATGTCGCTGGACTCCGTCCGGCGGTTTCATGGCATGCAGACTTGTCATAAGCAGCCCCCCCGGCCTTTGAGTGTCCCTACCGGTATCGGCATGATTTTCTTTTCAGTATGCCTCGCGAGTCCATCCCGACTCTACAACCTCAAGTGCATCTGCCGAATCTGGTTGGCTTTGATCGAATAGATAAAAAGGAAGGCCAGCGCCGTGGCCACCGTTAGGACGGTAAGGATCAGCAGGGCATCTACCGCCCGGTTCGTCTGGGTTCCAGCCCAATAGTTGGAGAAGCTGGCGATAAGTAGCAGCAGCACGCTGGCGTAAAGCAGGGAAATGGCGATGCTTAGGCGCCTGAGTTGCACCAATTTCAACTGGATGATTTCCATATACTGGGCTCGATCCGCCTCGTTTGCTTCCAGTCGCTCAATCTCGTTGATCAAGCCGACGGTGAAGTTGGAGGTAGACATGATGATCAAGCCAATGGCGGGCATGAGGGCGAGCGGGGCGTACCAGTCCATCTTGGGGGAAAATTTAACGTTTGAAGGGGAAGGTTGAAAAATCGTAGTTAGGTCAAATGAAGCAAACAGCCAAAAATGCGAGGAAATTCCCCCCTGAAAAATCCTCCCTCAGTAGGTCTCGGGATCTGGTTAGCGCCGAAAATGCCATGGTTATGGAGCGTGGTTGAGGGACAAACAGTCCCCGGGGATGAGAGCCCCCCTAACATGCCCGCGAAGGTCTCCGACCTACTGCGTCATACATGGGTCAGAGACCCAGACGGTTCCCCCGGCAAAGGAGAACTTACCCGCACCGATGACACATCTGCCCGCAACATGAAAGGGGTTTCAACCCCTTGATGCTCTCCAAAGAAGCCGGTTCTATTTGGACAGGATGAACAGGGGTTTTCAGGTCTGGGACTCCGGGCACCAGAAATAAACAGGAGCCCATAGGCTCGGCCGGGCTCAAAGCAGACCTGGTTGGAAGGAGTGCCAACCCGCTTTTCCCGTTGCCACTCATCCCCTCCAAAACGGCCGGGGGGGCAAGCATCGCTGCTTGCCCCCCACATAAGGCCTCATGATTCTCTTCGACGAAAAACGCGCCTCAAAGCATTTTTCTGGGCCGG
>CAZIVQ010000295.1:0-5720 GCA_964542415.1 uncultured Bacteroidia bacterium
CCCTACACCCTACACCCTACACCCTACACCCTACACCCTACACCCTACACCCTACGCCCTTCCCCCCTAATTCGGCAGCATTTCTTTGGCATGCACCGCTACCATGACCGGGGCCTGGTAGAGAATGTAGGCCAATTCGGCGGCGCTCATGCCTGGGTGCCAGTTGACCTGCTGGTCTTCGGGATGCTGGTCTTCTTTTTCTACCTGGTCATCAGGGATGGTCGCCGCCACCTGAAAACTGCCTTGCACCTGGAGGTAAGCCCCGTCGGGAGCGCCGGGCAAGACCGATTCCCAGGTGAGGTCGTTCCACACCACCAGTTCGCTGGCGGAAGGCGCGTCCCCGATATCCAGCCCAAAGCGCGGCTCGCCGGGGCGCTCCTTGATCACAAAGAACCAGCCGGGCTTGTCTTCGTCGCCCGGCTGTAAGCCGGTGCCGCCCTGGGCTTCTTCTTCCGTCAGGTCGAAGCCGAAGAAATAGATGTCCGGGTCGACCTTCGCCTCATAGAGCGGCGTCTTCAGCTTCTCGGGAGGCGGATTTTCCTGCTTCGCTTCGGTCAGCTCGACCAGCACCCGCTCCTGTAGCGGATCAATGCCGGTACCATCGTCTTTCATCTGCCAGGCCGCTTTGTGGGCGTAGATCACGGCATTGGGATATTTTTTCAATAATTCTCCCCGGATCACCAGCACCAGCTCATCCTCCTTGTCGCCCTGGGCTTCTCGGTGGTCGTGGTCGCCGAGCTGAGAGCCCCGGGACCAGCGGTGGAGCGGCGGGATGTCCCGCAGCTTTTCCCGCAATTCTTCCTCGTCGTCGGTGCTGCGGTCGAAAAACGAACTCACGTCCCAAAACTGCCGGAAGTAGCTCCCCCGCTGGTCGGTGGGATACTCCCGCCACAGCAGCTCCCGCGCAAACTCATGGTTTAGCCCTACCATGTAGGCTTCAATGAAGCGCTGATTGGTTTCCAGCAGGGTGATGGAATTTTGGGGAATGAGGTTGAGGTTGGGGACAAATAGCTCGGTCGAGAGGTCGATCAGCGGCTTGTACATCGGCAGGTCAAATTCCGGGTAGGCCATGGCCTCCTTGAAGATTTCGAAGCCCCCAATCAGGTCGATGATGTGGGTCGGCAAAGCCACCCGGCCCAGTACCCGGCGGGGGATGGTCAGCCCGGGATTGAGGGCCGTAACCGTATCGCTCGCCAGGCGGGGCAGGTCCAAGGGCGGGCGCGCCGCCACCACCGAGGCGGCGTTGCTCGCTTGGATCACCGTAAAGGCATCTTTGAGCGCGGCCTTGTAGCGTTTGCTTTCCTCGCTGTCCTGACCCCCGCGCTTGACGTCGAGTTCGAGGCCCGGCAGGCTGAGGGCAAAATCAGGACTTTTGGGGAAGGTGTCTACCTGCTCGGGGGTTTGGTTTTCCTCCCGGAGGTTCTCCGCCGCTTCGAGTTGCTGCTCCACGGGGCGCATGCGAAAAAAGAGCCAGATCAGGAAAATGGCGATCAGTAAAGCCACGCCGCTAATGCTACCCGAGCCCGCTTCCAGCTGGCTCAGGTCAAAGCCAAAGATGATGAGGACCGTCAGGATAATGAGCGCCGCGATGATGAGCGGCAACCACTTGAGCCAAGGACGCTTGCGCAGCCATTTCATCAGAAAACCAGGCAGCTTGTCGGGCTTACCCTGGTCGGCCACGGCATCGAGGGTGGGAACCATGGCCGGGGCTTCTTTGGGTGGGGTCGGCAACACCTCCCGGGCGTTGAGCCGGGGGAGAAGGGCATCGATGGGCTGGCTGGCGGAAAAAGGCAGCTTGCGCACCAACCGGCTGCCGGGACGCGCCACTTTTCGCAGCGCGGGGCTCAGGGCCACCGCCGGGACCAGGCTTTGGTTTACCTGATGAAAAATGGTCATCCCATTGCTCAGCACCCGCTTCTGCACCGGCTGGGTGAGCATGAGAAACTTGGCTGGCTGCGCCTCTTGCAGCGGCACCAGCTGCTTGCGGTACCAGATGCCGGAGACCAGGTAGGCCAGCTGCGACAAGCGTAGCTTGCGGTTGGCTTCCAGCACCTTCCCGACCTGCTTCCAGGCCGCTTCCATGTACTGCTCCTGGTTTTGCTGCACCACCTTGGTGCCAAAGCCCGCCGCCGCCCGAAAGCGCGGATCGAGGTTCAGCTCGTGGACCCAGTTGTCGTCGTGGTTTACCTCCTGTCCGTCTTCGTCCTTGAGCAGGCGGCGCGTCAGGGCATGCCAGCGACCGTAGAGCGGGGCCGTGATCAGCGGATCGGGGTCGGCCCCGGGGCCAGCGGCTTCATCCTGAACCTCCTGCGGCAAGTCCGCTTGCTGATGGGCCGTGGCGGGCTCGTCCCGCTGGTAGTCGTCGGCCAGGTTAATGAAAGCCGACAATTCAGTCTGAAAGCGCCGCGGATAGGGGCTGTCCCAATTTTCGAAGCGCAAGGCCTCCAGCTCTTCCTCGTTCGTCAGCACGCTTTCAGGCACTTTCAGCGCTCCCCCCAGGCGGAGGATGCCGCCCAGCTCCGGGCTGTCGGGATGCTCGCCATCCAGGATGCCGGTCAGGTTAGTGCCGGGGCGCTGCACGTCCATGTCGCGGCGGCCTACCCGGCTGTCGGCCGGCTGTGGTTTGAGCAGCCGTACCAGGTACTCGAAGTCGCCCTCGCTGCCGGTGCGGAAATACCAGCGGTAGTAGACTGGATAAAAGGTCGGGTCCAGGCGGCCGCTATAAGTGCCCCAGGCAGAAAAAGTCGCGTGCAGCTCGGCATGTCCGTCGAAGGTTTCCTCCGGCGCGTGACCCAGCCCGGCCAGGCGACCACTTTCGAAAACCGGCACCAAAAACGCATGGTAAGCGGTGTTCGGGGCCAATTTGCGGGGGCACATGATGCGGCTGTAGGCCAGGTCGGGGTTGGCGGCGAGCTTGCTGCGAAATTTACCCAAAGCCGTCTCCAGCTCACTCGTGGCGTCGATCTGCTCGCTCACGCTTTCGTTCATGTGGACATGCGCCCAGGCCCAGAGCTCGTTGGCGTCGGGGAAGACGGCTGCATCGGGCACCTCAATGAACGGCAAAGGCCGGTCGACCAGGTTTTTTCCCTCCGAAAATTCCTCCTCACTCAGCACCACCAGCGCAATCCAAGGCCGCAGCCGGTGGCCGTTGGGCGCTACACCCCGGCTGCGCCCAACGGAAGTCTTCGTCGTAAAAGTCGAGGCAAGGCAAATAATTGGGCTCATAATTGGTGATCCAATTACGGGGCTCGGTCTTGATGATCGCCTGGCTGTCGATGCCTACGATGTCGCCGGGACCAAAAAGGCGCACCGGCTGGGTGAGGTCGGTCTGGATCTCGCCGGCCTCACCGCCGGTGCCGCTCACCCGTAACTCAACCTCAATGCTGGCCCGCAGCTTGACGCTGGGGTCAAGGTCGGCCGCCGTGATCTGGTTGGCGATGCCCTGCCGCATCCAGGGCAGGAAAGCGTAGGTGGAAAGGATGTCGCTCATGCTGCTGTATTGGCTTCGTAGGCGGGAATGACGTGGAGAGAATTGGCCGTGGCGGCTTCCTGGGTCTGGAGGAAGGCCTGCGCCTTGGCTTCGCTGCTAAACACGGCCGTGCCGGCGGCAAAAGGCGTGTTGTCGGTATTGAAAGCGACCACAAACTGCTCGGGCTGGAGCTCGACCTTCTGGTCGAAGTGGTCGAACTGCCGCTTGCTGGTGCGCGACAGCCGGGAGCGGGCCGCGGCGTTGCCCCGGGTAAAGTGGGAGAAGAGGCTCCGGAAGAAGGAGAAAAACCGCCGCCGGTTACGCTTGTAGTTGGTGTCAATGGTGATCAGCTCGTAGCGCACATGCCGTTGGATCACCTGGCTGCTACGCAGGTCGTCGCCAGCGACCGACATTTCCAGCCCGGCTGTTTGCGGCTCAAAAGCCGGCAAGCTCAGCTTTTTGGCATCCTCCAGCTCCTGAAATTGGGCCGTAGCAAAGGGCTCGTCTAGGTCACGGGTCTTGGCCAGGTCACTGTCCAAAACGCTGAGGGTAAACTGCTTGGCGTCTGAAGGACGCTGGTTGCCATACTTTTCCAATGACCAGTCGAGCGGTACCGCCCGCTGCCGGATCTCCAGGCTACCGACCGGGTGCAGCACCAGCTCTTCGGTATTTTCGGGCAGCTTGCGCAATGCTACCGGCAAGGTGTTGGCCGCCGGGAGCTTGGCCTGCCAGTTGTCCAGCTTCTTCAGCTCGGCCACCAGCAGTGGCATCACCTCGATGGGCTCCAGGGTGGTGTTTTCTTCTTCGCCCCAGGTAAAGTCAAACTTGGCCTTGATGGTGAAAAATAGCAGCTTGAGTTTGCCGTAGCCCTTGGCGCGCCAGGGCGTAGGCCCTTCCAGCGAAAGCTTGAGGCTGATGCTGAACAAACCGATGCCAAACACTTTGAGCGATACCGAAAACGACATCGAGATGATGAAGTAGAACGGATCAAACTGCATCAGGGCATCGAAGGCAAAGTGCCCTTCGATCTTGAATTCGCTGAAGCCGAAAAACAGCTCCGCCCGGGCGCCAAACTGTACTGTATTGGAAGTGGTGGCAAAATAGGCCTCCACCCGGATGCGCCCGTAGGAAGAATCCAGCACGTTGATCGCCACCCGTTTAGGGTTGGGAAAGGGGAGGGGCGGCGGCTCGTAGCGCGGGTGGAAGCCCCCGACACTCACCAGAAAGTTGGCGTCATCGCCCCAGGCGATCAGCACGCCCATTTCTCCCTCGATGGTGAGAAAGAGCACCCGCGAGTCGAAGATGGAGGCAAAGAAGAAGGCGGTTTTCTTTGGAAAATCAATCGCCCCGATGAAATTCACCTGCAAGACCAGTAAGGGCGCAGCCTCATCGGGCAGAATCATGCGCAGCACGCCCACGATGGCGATTTTCTCTAGTCCCGCCTCACTGTCGGTGCGAATCTCAATGATCAGGCCGAGCGAAAGACTGATGAGCGTCGGCGTCCCCCAGCCAAATTTGGCCATGGGGCCGATGAGGAAGCGGTCGTTTTCCGGGGGAAAATAGGTCCGCAGGTCGCTGATGATGCGCGGGGCATTCTCGATGACGTTGGTGGGAAACATCACCGAGTTGATGCCGCCGGTACGGATGCCCTCGGCCAGGGGTTCCAGCCGCATGCTGCGGTTGAGGCCGATGAGGCCGCCCACGCCCAGCAGCGTGAAGCCGAAGCCGAGCTGGAGGCCGGTGCCAAATTCGGCGGTGATGATCACCAGCAGGGAGAAGCCCTTGGAGCCGTCGGGCATGCGGGTGGTGATCAGGCCGATGGCCTTGAGGGAAAGGAAGCCGCTGAAGGTGAGTTCCAAAGCCCCGGCGTATTCTTCCTTGTCAAAATCAAAATAAAGGTAACCACCGCCGACCACCACCCCGGCGTCGATGGCGAGGCCCACGCCATTGGGGGGCTTGAAGCCGAAGCCGAGGTCGAACGGGCCGAGGTTGCCGTCGCCTTTTTCGGGAAAACGCAGCGGTATGCTGACGCCCATGCGCTCGATCACGGTGGTGAGCGGCCCGAGCTTGCCGGTGAGGTTGGTGGCGAGGTCCAGACGGAAGGGCGGGTCGGCGGCAAAAGCGCCGATGATGTAGATGCCGTCGATCTCGGCTACACCCAGGTCCACATGCACCGGCAGCAGCAGCTCAATGGCCCCGCTGCCTTCGAGGCGGAAGCCCTCGCTTTCGGTCCATTTGCCTGCCAGCGAAA
>CAZIVQ010000296.1:0-3883 GCA_964542415.1 uncultured Bacteroidia bacterium
GGCACAGCAAAACCTGCGCCTGGCTTATCACTTGGCGGAGGCGGAAGCAGAGCTGACCGCAGCTAAAGCGGCTTGGGAAACCGCCGAAGCGGACTTTGCCACGGCCCTGGCCGCGGCTGAAAGCGAGCTGCAAGCGGCCCAGGCCACCGAACCAGGCCCCGTATCCGCTGCGGCAGATGCCGCCACCTTTGCTCGCCACTTACCGGAAATCCAGGCTTACCTGGGCGACCGGCAACAATGGATTGAGGCCCTGCCGCGGCTCGAATGGGCCGAGCAGCAATCCACCCAAGATTTGGCCCGTTTAGAAAGCCGCTTGCGAACAGAGACCAGCGAGCAACAACGGCAATGGCTCGCTGCGCAAGCAGAAAAGGCGGCGACCCATGATCGCTTGCAAGCCACGCTGCATTTGTTGCAGGCTTTTGAGGCGGAAGGGTGGCTCCCTTCGGACTTGAAGGCCGGGGAAGAACCGGCGGAAGCGCATGCCTGGACCGAACCACTGGAAAGCTACTGGCGTGTACGAGCGGAACGCCGTCAAGCCACGGCCGCCCTGGCTGAGCAACTGAGGCGGCTGCGAGGGAGCTTGCCAGCTGCCCCTTGGTTGCCAGCCGGGGGCGAAACCGGCAAGCCTGGCCAAGCCCTGGCTGTCGCTGAAACCCTGCTCGCCGCCGTGACTCCCACCGCTCAGGCCGAACGCCAAGAAGCCTTGTCCCAGCAGTTCGCCCAAATGGTCAGCACCGTGCTGTCCCTCAGCCAGCCCTGGCAGCAATGGCAGAAAAACGTACCGGTCCGCCTGCAGCGCGTGAACCAGCACCTGAAGGCGGCGGGCTCTGGCTTGCAGTTACGGGAAGAAGCCCTCGGTTCTCCCCTAATACAGGCCCTTCAGCAACTCCACGACTGGGCCGCCGCTCAGGGGGACGCCTTGGATGGCCCTTCTCTGTTTCATCAAGGAGACACCCGGGAGTTGGACCAGCAGGCGAGCGACTTGCTCAGTGAGCTGGCGTATCAGCTTTCCCATGAACCGGCGGAGGAAATTGGGGTTGGGAAGGCCTTTGCATGGGTGGCTGAAGGGAACGAAAAAACGGGGGTAGCAACCGGTTCTGATTCTGAGCCAGGCCTCTTGGCGTGGCGACAGCCCCTGGCCTTGGCCAGCCTTTTGACCTGGCGAGAAAAGGAGGAGGACCAACCTTCTCTCCCCTTACCGCTACCGGCTTCTGGCCAGAAAATCGCCGGTTATTGGGCAGAACGCTTGCTGGCAAACGGGTTTACCTGGTTTGGGCAAGGGCCGGAGGGGTTCAGGGATTCCCCGCAGGGACGGCAGTATTGGCTCCGTCAGGCTGGTGATGAAAACGAAGCTTGGTTGCTGCGCGAACCGGTCATGGCATAGGGCTTTTTCTCCGATGCGTTAGCTTCGTGCTTGAAAAACGAGCCTCAGTGGCCTGAAGAAATATTTTTAAATTTGGCCATGTCTTGTTTTGAGCGAGGCATGGCCGAAATTAGGTTGGCTAATTGACCGGGGCCGGATTATCGCAGATCCGCCTGGGGCTGAAAGTCCGCCTTCGGAGGAAGGACGCCCCCGTCCCGCCCCCAGTCCGCAAATACGGCTTCGCAAATCTTTTGTCGCTCGCAGATCGCCCCAAAGGCTGGGGCATGTCTCTGCTGCTGGCGAAAACCTCCGCCATACCCGTCAAAACCGCGCTTTTTTTCGTATATTTCAAAGTCAGCGTGGGGTTGGTAAATGCCCGGGGGATTTTGTTCCTTTGGATGAAAACAAAGCGGAGCGAAGCCTATGGCCATGTTCAAACGGCTGCGAAATTACCTAGACAAACGCAAGGTCATCCTGGCGGTGGGCTCCTTCGATGAGCGGGGGCTGATCACGGCGGTAGAAGAAAATGACTTCTATTCGATCCAGGTCTTGCTGGCCAATGGGGTAGACCCAAATGCCAAGACTGAACGGGGCGTCCCGGTGATCATGCGCGCCATCTCGATGGGTAACCTGCGGATGCTGGAGGCCCTGTTGGCCGCCGGGGCAGAAACCGACCTGGCCGACCGCGAGGGAAAAACGCCGCTGATGCGCGCCATCGAGCACGGCAACAAGCACGTCTTTCTTTTTTTCCTCAACCACGAAACCGACCTCGAAGCCCGCGACCAGAAAGGGGATACCGCCCTGATGAAAGCCGCCCTGGAAGGTTCCACCACTTTTTCCCGCAAGCTCATCGAGGCCGGGGCCGAGGTCGATGCCATCAACCACGAAGGGCTGACGCCCCTGATGGTGGCGGTGGACCACCTGCGCAGCGGCATTGTCAAAGCCTTGTTGCAAGCAGGGGCCGATCCCTTGATCCGGGACAAAACGGGACAGACGGTCCTGGACCGCAACCACCTCAGCCCCCGCATGAGCAAGATGCTCAAAGAAGCCGCCAGCCGCTTGCGCCGCAGTGGGCGAATCAATGCTTCCAGCAGCTCATTCGACAGCAGCAGCATGCTTTCTGGTGGCTTGCTGGGGCAGCTTCCCCGCTTGTCGGCCTTCCTTATCGGCGTGGTCGATGGCGCTTTGCATAGCATGAACGCGCCCATGACCCTCGACGAGGCCGAAGCCAAAGGCCGCGAGATGGTGCAGCAGCTTGACCTGCGGGCCACTCTAAGCGAACTCAGCCCCTACGAGCGCCTCAACAGCGAGCACCTCAAAGAAGAGCTTCACTGGTTGCTGAATCAGCTGGTGGAAATGAAGCAGATCGGCACTAAAATGGGGGAACTTGCGCTGGAGACCGATCTCAGCCAAATCAACTCCGTGACCAAACTCAAGCGGCAGGTAACCCTTTCCCTCGAGAGCTTTTCTGCTTTTCTGGAAGCAGAACAAGGGCGGCGACAGGAAGGCTGGGATATTCGCGTACCCGTGACCGGCAACGGGACTGGAGAATGGGAACTGACCAAATGGCTGGTGCCCAGCGGCTTGCCGGTTGAGGCCGGAGAAGTGCTTTGCGAATTGCGCTATGGGCAGACGCCCCTTTACCTCAAGGTGAGCGTGCCGGGCATTCTCCACCGCAAACAGGTCGCAGGCAGCGCGGTCTCGGCCGAAACCCTGCTGGGCTATTTACAGCCCTTGGATGAGCCAGATGCCCCACAGCCCGAGCACTGGAAAGCGCTGCCCGTGGTACGCCTTGCCCCGGTGCCTGCGCATGCTTACGCCCGGCGGGTGCCCCGGTCTGATGCCGACAAAAAAGCCCAGGCCGATCTCAATGCGGCTTTGCTGCACATGGTGATGACAGGGGACGAAGGGATGGTAGAATTGCTGCTGGCGGCAGGGGCGAATCCGGCTTGCTACGACGAGCAAAGGCAGTCTGCGACAGACCTGGCCGCAGGCAACGACAAGCTACAAGCCCTGCTCAGGGCAGCTCAAGAAGCCCCTGCCATCGAAAGGCCCTCCCCAAAAGAGGAGGATTAGGCTTTGATGGCCTCCCCCATGAGGTTGCCGGTCATGGCACTCAACCCCCCGAGCAGGCCTCCCACCAAGGCCGTGACCAACACCAATAGCAGGCTGCTGCCGATAAAAAGGTCATCGGGCAGGGAAAACAACCCAGCAATCTTGCCCCCCAAGATGCTGTCGTTGCGCTGGTCGTAATACAAAGCAAAACTTCCCCACAAGACAAACAAGGCGACAAAACCTGCCCAGAAACTGCGGGCCGGGGGCGGCCTGCGGCCAAACAAACGTCGTTTGCGCTGCTGGCTCAGCATGAGTCCTACCACAAAAGCCACTACGGCAACGGACCACCAGGGAAAACTCCGCAGTGCGAGGAAGGACAGGCCCAAAATCAGAAGGAGGCGGAGAAGGAAGCGCATGTGGGAGAGATGAGAGGAGCGATGGGCGATTGAGCGACAAGCGATTGAA
>CAZIVQ010000296.1:3983-5711 GCA_964542415.1 uncultured Bacteroidia bacterium
GCGCATGTGGGAGAGATGAGAGGAGCGATGGGCGATTGAGCGACAAGCGATTGAATGACAGGCGATTGAACGACAAGCGATTCGGGAGCTATACCGGCATCTTTGATCAGGGGTAGAACCGCCCCATGTCTTTGGTGGTTAAATGAGGCTACGGTTCGGTGTCAGGCGGGGGCGGAGGCTGAAGCAATTGTTTGGCAGCGACCGGATAGCGGCTGTCGTCCGGGTTGCGCATGTGCCAGAGCGGATAGTAGCGCCCCTCTGCCCAATCTTCGATGGTATGGTCGTAGAAAGGGCTGCCGGGGTTGCCGGATTGCCCGCCGGGATAGATGCCGATGGCTTGGGGTTCCGGGCCGAGCTGTACCACCATGCGCCAGGAAGGCCCCCAGCGGGCAGTGGTAGCATTCAGGCTATTGCCGCTACCATCGGTCGAGAGGTTCATTTTGTGAAAAGGGGTAAGCGTCGGTACCAAATGGAAAAAGCTGGTCTTTTTCGCTTTGCCCCAAATCCAGTTCTGGGGATTCGGGTCATCCTTCTGGAGGGAGTCGATGGCCTGATCGAAAGCTTCTCGCACCAGTTGCTGCCGGTTGAAGGCTTCCCCGCCCCGCGCATAGAAGCGCAGCTCGGCACTGTCTTGCAGCAGGCCGATGGTGGTCGCGTAGCTGGGCGTCTCCAGACCAGATTTCCCCCCAAATTCATCCGCCCAGATGCCCCGATACAAATTTTTCCACCACAAGTCAAAAATAGTGGGCGCGGCCTGGATTTGGTCATAGTGATAGTCCCAGCGGCGCAGCAGTTCCCAGGCCTGCTTGGCGGTGCTGCGCAAAGCCGCACTATCCAATTCTGCCAGCATAAGCGGTAGCATGTCGGCGGGTAGCATGCTGTAAGTATCGAGCTGAAAGCGCTTCATGTCAGCCACCGACACCTCTTGCTCATCACTCAGCAATTGGTGCAGTCGCCGCCCGCGGAAGAAGTCGTAGCTCCCATAAATATGGTAAGGATAGGTCGCCGGGTCTAGCGGATGTTGGTTGGCAGAACCAATGAACCCCTGCTCGGGGTTGAGCACGTGCGGGTTGAAAGCTTGGGGAATGAACGATTGCCATTCGTGGTCCTGCCGCGAGCCATCCAGCACAAAGCGGCCCATTTCGGGCCAACGGTTGGGGTTTTTCCCTTGCTGCCATAGGGCGATATCGCCCGCCGCACTGGCAAAGATGAAGTTCTGAGCGGGTGCACCGTAGGTCTGCAAAGCTTCGAGGTAGTCCTCGTAGTTGTGGGCCCGGTCGAAGTTGAGAAAGGTCAGCAATTCATTGGCGGGATCATGGGCTATCCAGCGCACGGCCAAGGGGACCGGCTGTTCCCCAAAATTTTCGTCGTACATAACTGGCCCGTGATGGGTGTAGTAAACCGAATCATAGATGGCCCCTCCCCCTTTGATGCGGATGGTGTCGATTTGCAGGCGGGTGCCCAGCCAGTTGCCTTCGTAGCGGTATTCTTGCTTGGTCTCGTCGCGAAATTCTATCTGGTAGAAGTCCATCACATCCTGCGAGCCATTGGTCGCACCGAAGGCGACCGAATCATTAAAGCCGATGATGACAGCGGGTGTGCCGGGAAAGGAGACGCCATAGACGTTATAGTCGGGGCATACGAGCTGGTTTTCGTACCAGAGGGAAGGCAGGTTGAGGCCCAGGTGCGGGTCATTGGCGAGGAGGGGGGCGTTGCCTTCGGCTTTTT
>CAZIVQ010000297.1:0-5708 GCA_964542415.1 uncultured Bacteroidia bacterium
GGTTTTTTTATTCTGGGTGCGCACAAAAAAACAAAGCAAAAAAAATCCTGGCGCCTCCTCAAAATGAGGGGCTAGCTGGAAAAGAAGCCACAGAAGAGGGGCGAAAGAAGGCCCGGGACCCGGCCGTCAAACACCAAAAAAGGCGACCCGATGTGACGGGTCGCCTTTGCAATATCGTTGTTCGGGTACCTTATTTTATTTCCAAGGTATACGGCATCAGCGCATAAGTCCCGCTACCAGGATAATAATGCTTGAAGGTCTGCAGATGCTGGTATTCCTCCCTGAGTGGGTGTTTGGCCCAGTAATGCCGGGCCGAAACCTGCGTCTTGTCATCGAGCAATTTCTCAAAGGGGTTTTTGATGCGCGGCAGGGTGATGATGCGATAGTCTTCCCCTAGCCCCGCCTGCTCGGCGGCATAGGCAACGGCCGCCTGCAAGTCGCCGAATTCGTCGACGAGCTGTCGCTCGAGGGCATCTTCGCCCGACCATACGCGGCCCTGCGCAATGCGGTCCACGGCAGCCGAGTCAGCAAAGCCGCGCCCCTTGCGCACCACTTCGATGAAGTCTCCATACCCCCGCTCGACCCGGCGCTGCAAGAAAAGCGAGTCGGCCTGAGACATGGGCAAAGCCGGATTACCCAGGTTGGCCGAGCGGTGGGTCTTGACCTCATCGAAGGTCATGCCGAGGTTTTCGGAGAAAAATTCATTTACCCCAAAAGACAACCCAAAGATGCCGATGGAACCGGTGATGGTGTTGCGGGAAGCAAAAATCCGGTCTGCCGGCGCGGCAAGGTAGTACCCGCCCGAAGCCGCCATGTCGCCCATCGAAGCGATGAGGGGCTTTTCTGCTTTGAGCAATTCGAGCTCCCGGGTGATGATCTCCGAAGCCAGGGCACTGCCGCCGGGGCTGTTGATGCGCAGCACCACCGCCTTGATTTTGTCGTCTTCGCGGGCTTTGCGCAGGGCCTCGACCATGGTTTGAGAGCCGATCACCCCTTCGGTGCTCTCCCCCGATTGGATAGCCCCTTCGGCAAAAATCACGGCTACTTTGTTGACCGAGCTACGACGGTTGGGGTTGGGGGTTTTGAGGTATTTGGTGAATTTCATCAGCTTGGCTTTGCCATCCTCCGGCTGCGCGGAACGCGCCCGCAGCACTGCCAAAACTTCGTCTTCGTAGCCCGCTACGTCCACCAAACCCGCTGCTTGCGCCTGACGGCCATCGGCCAGGATCAAGCTTTCGGCCAGGGCATTGACCGTGGCAGCATCGAGGTTGCGGCTCAGGGCCACTTCCCCGGCGAACACCTTCCAGAGGTCTTCCAGTAAAGCAGCTTGCTGCTGTCGCGCCTCGGGGCTGAGGTTTTTGCGCAGGAAGGGCTCCACCGCTGACTTATAGGTGCCTACCCGAAAAATATTGGGCTGAATGTCGAGCTTCTCCAGGGTGCCGGCAAAAAAGACCGGCGTCGAAGCCAGGCCATTGAACTCCAGGACGCCGCCCGGTGCCAGGTAGACCGAATCGGCCACCGAAGCCAGGTAGTAGCTCTGCTCACTGTAGATTTCGCCATAGGCGTAGACAAACTTGCCCCCCGACTTGAAGTCGATCAGCGACTCGCGCAGGGTCTGCAAGGTAGCCCAACCCGAAGCTGGCAGCAGGCTGGGCAGTTGCAGGTAAATGCCATCAATGCGGTCATCGTCCTTGGCTTTGGCCAGGTTCTCCACGATCTGGTCCAGGCCGATAGGTTGGCTGGCCCCAGGAAAGAGTTTGCCCAGGTCGAAGTCGAGCTTCGAAGGATTGGTATGCTCGACGATGGGGCGGTTGAGCTTTACTTCCAGAACGGTATGCGGCGTCACCGCTACGGTATCTTTTGAGCTGCCCAGAGAGGCGAAAATCAAGCCAACGACAAAGAAAATGAGGGGAATGCCAACCAACAGGGCCGTGATGATGGCCAAGAAGCTGGCTACGTAGGTTTGGAAAAATTTCATGCGGATAAATTCGATGGTAAAACGGGAAAAAACACACGCTTTCTTGTTCTCAACTTCCAAACAGTCGAAAGGGTTGGGGAAAAATTACACGGGACGAGCGTTTGAGCCATCGGTCCAGGGTCGGCCGGTTTCTATTTTACAGGCTTCGCTATGGCAGCAGGGCAGGTGCATTCATCCCAAAAGATGCCCCGCACAACGGGAAAGGGGGAAAACCATGGCGGCCGCAGCAAGAAGGACAGAACCTGCCAAGCGAAAACCCCTGCGAGCCGGAAAAGCCGGGGCAGGGGTTAAATCTGATCTGACGATCGAATACAGGAAAAAAACGCGTGCCGTCAGTGCCGGTGGCCGGGCTCATAGATCAGACGCAGAAAAGCACTGAGCCGCTCGTCTTCGCGCGAGATCGGAATGCCTGGCACTACCCCGATCATGAGTCCTTCGTTGATCACCAGCCGCATCTGCGGGCGAAGGGTAGTAGACCAGCGCCCCGCTTCCCATCGCTGATTGGTTTCGAGGCCGACAAAATTTCGGGTCCCGGGAATCATGTAATGAACACTGGTGTTTACTTCATACCCCCAGTCCCAGTTTGGCTTAAAAAAGTGCTGGGTGAGCCGGGGACCGGTGTAAAGGAGGGTATGCCAGGATTCGCCCCAGCGTTTGGCGGCAATGAAAAAGGGATTGTACAAAATCCCTTGCAGGGGCCGTTCTAAGCGAATTTGCTTGAGGTCAAATAGTTCTAGTTCGACTATACCCCCGAAGGCCATAGAGGCCTGTTTTTAGATGAGGCAATAAGTACAGGAAGCTGTTCATCAGGTCTTCGATTTGTGCCTTTGCGTTTTTGCGTGAAAAATTGGAACAAGTTATTCTTGGCGTCTTACTTAGCCAGCCTGCCAGGCCTGAAAGCCACAAAAATCCGCTCGGAAATATGCCGGACCGGGGCATGCAATTGGGCAGGGTCAGGCAATGGGAGGTGAGCAGGTAAAATTTCCTCCTCCTGCCGACAAGTCCGCAGGATCGCCCTGAGGGATTTTCCCGACCGGATTATCGAAGATCCGCCTCAGGCTGAAAGTCCGCCTTCGGAGGAAGGACGCCCCTATCCTGCTCCAATTTGCCATTGGCGCGCCCTCCACCGGGCGTTTATCATTCCCGCGTTCGGCCATTGAACCGGCGGGGAATTCCAAATTCCGGCTTTGCTCGGCACCAATCACAGATTAGCGGTGGGAAAGGGGAGCTCTTATTTTGCTCCGCAAACCGGATCACTCAGCCTCCGCTTCCCAGCGGGTCAGCAGCGCGGCATCGGCCTGCCAGGCATTGAGCGCATCATCGTAAGCGTCGTTCATTTTGGTGATGACCAGGGTATAAGACCGGCCTTTGCGAAGGGTGTGGGTGGCGAGGTCTCCCTGCCAGGTGTTCCAGATGGCTTTTTCTACCTGCTCCCGTTCTTGCTTCTTCATGGTCAGGCGCAGTTCTCGCTGGTTGGGATCATGCATGAAGGGCGTCAGCATCCGCCAGGTATCTTGGTAGGAGGGAGCATACTTGGGCAAGGTACGCCGCCAATCGGCCGGGGGCTGTGGCTTATCGCCCACCCGTTGCCGGAGGTAGGTCAGGCAGGCCTGCCGCAGGGATTGCCAGAGCGGCCGCTCCGGGTGGGGATAGGCTTCGAGCACGGGCCCGTAGAGGTCGTGAAGGAGCAGAGAGGTAAGGTTTTGGGTCAAAGCCTCGGAGATGGCCTCCTGCCAGGCTTCTCCAACGGGGTGGAGGCTCAGGTCCAGTAGGCGGGTCAAGGCCTGCCGGGCAGCTAGCTCGTCTTCATCGGACGAGGGATCGCCCTCCATTTTTCTATCTTCCCAATAGGGCGGCGCCAGCTCTGTAACCTGCATCCAATCCGGTAGCGCCCTGAGGAGGGAAAGGTCTGCGGGCGAAGAAGGCAAGCTTGGCGGATAGAGGGTATGGAGCACCTCAATGGCATGGCAGAGGCCCTTAAAGTCATTCTCCTCCATGGCCTCCGCCATGATGGCTGGCAAGTCTGCCTGCAAGCTCGAAGCCCAGAGCTTGGGCCAGGTCGTCGGGGAAATTTGCAAATATACCTCCTTCAGGAGCCAAGCGCCCTTTTCGGCCAGGAGGCTTTCATCCCCGAGCCGCAGGAGGACCTCCATGGCAGGGGTAAAGTCCAGTTCTTCTCGCCTGTAGGCGTAGTAAAATTCTTCTTCTGCCAACCCTTGCATCAAGTTTGCCAGCACTTCCCGGGCCTCTGCTTCTACTCCCGGAGCGGGCGATTCCAGCTGCTGGGCATAATGGGACAGCCATTCCAACCACACCGCCTGCGGGCGCGGGCTCAGGATTTCCAGGTGGCGCGTTTGGGGCCAGAGGACGGCTACCCCGTGGTGGTACCAATAATCCATGGTCATGCCTTCATTGCCCGTGTAGCCTTCTGCGGCCCACTCCGAAGGCACGGCCTCGTCCAGCCCTTCGTTCGTCAGCAGTTGCTCCTCGGTAACCGGGAGCAACCCCAGTCCCGGTCCTTCGCCAGGGTTCCAATAAGAGGTGTGGCTTTCTTCTTCGAAAATATCATCCCCCATCGATACGCCTATCGGGTCCCCAGTGCCTGTTTCTTCGTAATAGTTATCATCTACCCCTTCGAGATCGCCCTGCACATGGTGGGTCAGCAGGGAGAAACGAAAGTGATAACCGGCGGCTTCCGCCGCTTGGCGCAGCACCTTGGCCCGGGCCCGGTCGTGGCCTTTGAGTTGGTCTGCTTCAAAGTTGGTTTCGGTGTAGGCATGCTCGAACACATACACCTGCGGAAAAACCGGCTCCTTTTGCTGAGCAAGCTCCGCCAGGGCCTGGGTAAGGGCCCGGGTCTCTTCGTCCCAGCTACTTTCCAACCCAGGCGTATCGGCCGGGTCGGCAAAGCGCAGGTTGTAGACCAGGCAAACGCGGTAGCCCAATTCCACTGGCCTGATCTCATGGGTGCAGTCCGCAAAAAAGGCGGCATAGGGCAGCGAATATTTCCCCGCTTCGGCAAAACTGATCTGCTGTTCTTCGCCCCCGAATTCTATCCGCAGGCTCCCGCCGGTATGCGCTGATGGCAGGCCGATCACCAAGGTACCAAACATGCCCGGCGCTTTCTCGGAGTCCTTGTGGGGAAGAAAAAATCCCCCCTTCTCATAGACCAGCAGCTTGTACAAGTCGGCCTCGACCGGCTCGTCCTCCAATCCCAACCCGGCCTTTACCTGCCTCAGGATCTGCGCCAGGGTGGTGGCCCATTGGGGACTTTGGAACGAAACCTGGCTGGCATCCACTTCTTGGCTGTGCCGCACCGCCGGATCGGTGAGGGTGAGGTGCCCCTTGCCAAAGGGAGCTGGCCGTCCTTGGCTCATCAAGGCTTCGGCTTGCCCAGGGAGAATCGGAAAAGCCAATTCTCCCACCCCAGCCACTTCCAAGCCAGGAGGGGTAAACGGAACCTGTCCCGCACAGGCAAAGGTCCCGGCTCCCCGGACGTGGGCTAGCAGGTCAAAAATCTGTTGTTGTAGCGGCGTCATCACAGAAGGAACTTTAGGCGTTTGGCAGAAGGAAGAAATAGACCCTAAAGCTACGTAAGCACCGACGTTTTTGCCAAAAAATTCATGGGCGAAAAAGTACGTTGCCTATGAGCAGCTGCCCATGAGCAGCAAGGGGTTGCCCCCCCCTCGCTGCTCAGTCTTCCGGGCGGATTTGTCATCCGCGTGAGCAA
>CAZIVQ010000298.1:0-5694 GCA_964542415.1 uncultured Bacteroidia bacterium
GGTGGATACCTTCACCTTTTCGGGCATCGGCGGCAGCGTGGATCCCGACGGGTATTTTTTCCTGCTCTACACGGTTTCTACCCCCAATACCGACGAGGGCGATTGCTTTACGGAGTTTTTTCCGCAATAAAAGTCGAAGGGTAACTTATCAGGCTCCCCTGCTGGCTGTGGCTGGTGGGGGAGTTTTTTTGGCAGATCATTTTTGGCCGGAAATCCGGTCCAGCCTACGCGAAAGGAAAAGGGACCAAAGATGCCCGCTGGGGCTTCACTCGGCGAGCTGGTAGATGGCTTCGAGTTCGCGGCCTTGCTGGGCGTAGTCAAGGCCATAGCCGACGACGAATTTGGTGGGGATTTCGAAGCCGATGTAGTCCGGCCGACGGCCCATCTTAAAGCTATCGGGCTTGAACAGCAGGGTACAGAGGCGAACGGAGCGGGGTTTTTGCTCGCGGAGGTAGTTCATGAAGAAATGGCTGGTGTAGCCGGTATCGACGATGTCTTCAAGAATGATAACGTCCCGGTCGTCGACGTCGATTTCGAGGCCGAGGAGGAGCTGCGCGGTTTGGGAGCTGCTCATGGTGTCGCCATAGGTGGAGATGCGGATAAATTTTATCTCCGGAAAGATGGTCAGTTGCCGCACGAGGTCGGCCGCAAAGATAAAGGCCCCGTTAAGCACCGGGATGAGGAGGGGGCGCTTGTCGGCGTACTCTTGGTTGAGGATGCGAGCGAGGGCCTTGATGCGGGCCTGAATTTCTTCGCGGGTAAGGAATGGTTTGAAGGTCTTGTCCTTGATGGTGATGCGGTCCATTGCGTGCGACAGTGGGAGAAGAAAGAGTGAAGGTAAGGTAAGGGGCCTCCAACCCCCGACCCCGCCGGAGCGCAGGACGAGCGAAGGAAACTGCTGGCAAGGTACGATTTTTTCCGGGCCCTGCTGCTGCTGACCAAAAGGACTGCTGCTCCTGCCCCAGCCAAAGCCAAGGCTTTTTTCCACAATACAACTTACTGGAAATCAACATCTTGAGTTTTAACCGAAGGAGTTATGCCCAATTATCGGGAGGGAGGCTTAGCATCTGTAACGGGGCTTGCTTATCTTTAGATAATTTCTTTTATCCAGCGGCGCGCAGTCCAGCGCGAAAATTTTCTTCAAGTCTGAGCTAAGCCCCTGGCAATCAAAGAGGTTAGACGCGGAAACCCTGCACGGCCCTGGCTGTGCTACAGATATAAGCGATAATGACCTGACCAACGCTTTACCGTCATAATTTTATGCAGAAGCGTTCGTTTTGTGGCTTTCTTCACTTTCTACAGACTGGTAGCAGCTCGAAGATTAGCATATAAAATCAGTCTGCTTTGTCTATCTTTGTCCCATCTTTTTCCGCTGGAAGCTCTAACCCTCTACCGCCGTGAGTGATTTCATTAAACACGAATGTGGCATCGGCCTGATCCGATTGCTCAAACCCCTGGAGTATTACCAGGAGACCTATGGCTCTGCTCTCTGGGGCTTGAACAAGATGTATCTCCTGATGGAGAAACAACGAAACCGGGGGCAAGATGGGGCCGGGTTGGCCGCCGTCAAGCTCAACGCCAAACCGGGGCGTCCTTACATGTATCGCTTGCGCAACAATGAATCTTCGCCCTGGACCAATCTCTTCCTGGAGATCGACAGCCGCCTGAGCGACCTGCAAAAGCAGCATCCGGAAGAGAGCGAGAATCCCAATTTCTTGAAACAACAATTTGACTTTGCCGGGGAGGTTCTCCTCGGCCATTTGCGTTATGGGACCCACGGTGCCTACGGCATTGAGGCCTGCCACCCGGTCTTGCGCACCAATGAGTACATGAACCGTAGCCTGGCCCTGGCCGGGAATTTCAACCTGACCAACGTCGACTACCTTTTCCAGAAGCTGGTCGAGCTGGGGCAGCATCCCCGCTACGTCTCTGACACCGAGACGGTGCTGGAGCGCATCGGGCATTTCCTTGATGTGGCCAATGAGCACCTCTACGCCAAGTACAAAAAACAGGGCTACTCCCGCAACGAGATTTCCAAGCTTATCTCCGAAGAGCTGAACCTGCCCAAACTCATGAAGCACGTGGCCAAAGCCTGGGATGGCGGCTACGTGATCGGCGGGATCGTCGGCAATGGCGACGCCTTCGTGTTGCGCGACCCCAACGGCATCCGGCCTTGCTTCTACTACGCCAACGACGATTTTGTGGTGGCTGCTTCTGAGCGGGCCGCGATCAGCACCGTCTTCAACCTGCGGCCGGTTGAAATCGAAGAATTGGCTCCCGGCCACATCCTCAGCATCAAGGCGGGAGCGGGCAAGGCGAAAATAAAAGAGTTTACCGAAGTAGGCGAAAAGCGGGCCTGCTCCTTCGAGCGCATTTATTTCTCCCGCGGTACCGATGTCGATATCTACCGGGAGCGCAAGGACCTGGGCAAATACGCCGCCGCCAAGGTGCTCAAAAGCGTGAACCATGACCTGGACAACACCGTTTTTGGCTACATCCCCAACACGGCCGAAGCTTCGTTCATGGGCATGGTCAAGGAAGTGGAGCGCCACCTCAACCAGCAAAAAATCGAGTGGATTCAAGACCTGGGCGATAAACTCACCCCCGAAGACCTAAGCCGCATCATCAACATGCGCCCCCGCGTGGAACTGGTGACCACCAAGGACGTGAAGATGCGGACTTTCATCACCGATGACTCCTCTCGCGATGACCTCGTGGCCCACGTCTACGACATTACCCGGGGCATTATTCACAATGAGCAGGACTACCTGGTCTGCATCGACGACTCCATCGTGCGGGGCACCACTTTGCAAAAGAGCATCCTGACCATGCTCGCCCGCCTGCGCCCCAAGAAGATCGTCATCGTGTCTTCTGCCCCCCAAATCCGCTATCCCGACTGCTACGGCATTGACATGTCGCAGATTGAAAAGCTGGTGGCGTTTAAGGCGGTTATTGCCTTGCTGCGCGAACGAGGCATGGAAAAGCTGATCGACAAGGTCTACAGCAAGATCCTCGCCATGAAGGATGAGGGGACCATGAACAGCCGCAACGTGGTCAAGGAGCTTTATGAGCCCTTCACCGAGGACGAGGTGTCGGCCAAAATCACCGAGATCGTGCGCCCGGTCGACATGACCTGCGAGCTGGAGGTGATCTACCAACCGCTGGAAAACCTGGTCAAAGCCCTGCCCAACCACACGGGCGATTGGTACTTTTCTGGTAACTATCCCACCCCCGGCGGCAACCGCGTGGTGAACCAGGCTTTCCTGAACTTTTACGAAGGCCGCAATGAGCGGGCGTATCAGTACACGCTGGCGTAGGCGAGGCCAAGCTCCTTTTCTTCCAGCCCGTGCGTCTGAAAGATGCACGGGCTGGTATTTTTGCTAGAGGTGAGTTCTCGGTTTCTCTCCTTTAAAAAGCCTGGGATTTCGAGGATGAATTTCTGGCCTCCCAACAGTCCCTGAAGGATGACAGCCAGAAAATCTGCTCGCGGAGGTCTCCGACCTAAAGCCCCTTGGGTCGGAGACACTGCCTAAGTAAAGGATCAAAAATAACCTATTCCATCACTGGCTCTTTTCCTATGCCTCAGCGTCATAGAGCCCCCTGATAGGACCCTATCCTTCGGTTTCGTTCCTTGAATCATCGAAAAATAGCTGCCTGATGGTGCGGCTTATTTTCCCTCCTTTGCTAAGCATTCGTAGCCTTTGGCTTGCTTTCTTGGAGAAAATTCGATTTTCTGCTCCTTACAAACGAAACAAGACATCGGATTAAATTTGCCTCAGGCATTTCCCCTCAGGGGGAACAGCCTATGTTTAGGGATAGGGTGTTCCCCCTGCAGGGGTTTCAATACCTTAATTTTAAGGCTGCTTTTCCAACCATTCGTCGCCTTCAGCGGGACCTACTTTCTTTGGCAGCAAAGAAAGTAGGCAAAGAAACTGCCGGAATTCCAGGCCTGCGCAAAAGCCGCCCCAGCCGCCGAATTCCGGGGCCAACGCCGCCCAAGCACACGTAGCCTACGGCTTTCTTTTTCTGGGAAAATTCGATTTTCCCCGCCCAGCAAATCAGAAAAGACTCAGAACTAAATTTGAGGCATCCAAAACCCACAGGGGGAACAGCAGACGCATAATGCATGTTTTCCATGCGCGATCTGCCTACCTTCTTTGGGGAACCAGGAGTCACTTACGCTGTAACATCATTTTTTCCAGGCGTTTAAACCGGGGATGGGCAACCCCTTGCCGTTGGAGATCCTTCAAGTGGGCCAGACACTCTTCTTGGACGGCGTGACTGTAATCAGCCCGGGCAAACAGGGCTTGATAGTGAGATTTGGCCCTTTTCCACTCGTCTTGCAGGACCCAGGCCAGGCCCAGGTAGCTACTCACCGCAAGGTTATCAGGGGACAGGGTCAAAGCCTGCTGGAGGATTTGTTCGGCAGCCAACCCCTGTGCCCGCAACAGTCGCTGATGCGCCAGATCAAGGTAAGCCTCCAGCAAAGCCGCGGTTAAGCCTGGAGGATGAGGGGGACCCATAGCCAGGCTGTTTTCCCAGGCAGTGATGGCAGAATCCCGGCGTTCCAGCGTTTGATAAGCCTGGCCCATCTCCCACCAGAGCTGCTGGGGATTCACGTCAGGAGACGGGCGAGCGAGCAACCCCCTATACTGCTTCAGGGCCAGCTGCGGTTGTCGAGAGAGGTGATGCCGGGCGTACGCCAGGCAAATGTCAGGGTTGCCGGGAGCTAGCTGAAAAGCCCTGGCTAAATCTTCGGCGGCGGCTTCCGCCTGGAGCAGCTTCTTGCTGCGGTACCGTAGCCAGAACGAGCGGGCCAGCATCCTGCGCGCTTCGATGGCATTGGCCAGTTTGCTTTCACCGGCCCTGCGCAAGGAGTCAGCATCGGCCTTGGCCAATTGGGCCTCCGCCATGTTGGCATCCAGGAGGTCATCAGCCAGGATGTTGATGGCGCTGTCGATGTTGCCGAGTTTGAACTGTTCGAAGGCGGCGATATACAGCGAGTCCGCATCATCCAGGTTGGCCTGGGCAAATTGCTCCGCTAGCCGCTGGGCCTGCTGCAAAGCAAAGCGATACAGCTCCTCCAGTTGCTGGAGCGAATCGGCCAACTGCTGCTGGTTGTCTTGCAGATCTTGCCTGACCGCTGCGAGTTCTTCCCGATAGCGCCGGGTTATCTGCTCTTCGTTGATCTTGTAATAGGCCACCGCATTACGTTCCCACTCCCCTTCCTTACAGAGATATAACTTGAGCGGGCGGTGCAGATCGGCCTTCAAAGTGTGAAGCAAATCTTTTTTGTTAACCACTTCGTGGCCGGGCATCACCACGGTTAATTGGGTTTGGTAGCCTGGTCCCTTGCCCGAAAATACCAGTTGGAAGCGCCCATCGGCATCACTGACGGCGCCATTGCTCCAGAGGGCGGTGATCTCCGCGCCGACTACGGCGCTGTCGCCGGAGTTTTGGTAGGTGAGCAGGCCGGGGAGGTGGTGTTGGGCCTGGAGGATCAGCGGGAGCAGCAGGCTGATAACAAGGAGGATGCGGGTCATGGACTTATTCGCTTAGGAGGTTGCGGATTTTTTGAACGTCTTTGGTGCGCTCGGTAGGGATGGCCCCTTCCTTTTCTAGCTCTTCTAGGTCTGTGAGGAACACTTCCTCCCAGGTACGCTCCTCATCGTAGGCCTGTCCACGGAACTGCTC
>CAZIVQ010000299.1:0-3505 GCA_964542415.1 uncultured Bacteroidia bacterium
TAACCTCCTCTAAGCTCATAGTAAACCCCGAAAAAGCAGCTGCTTTTTCGGGGTTATTTGATTGGGGCTCGTTTGGGCGGTCGGGTCACATTTTTTCGAGCAAAGCTGCTGCCTGCCGCTGGAAGGGGTGCATGGGTTCGCGGCTGATTTCCAGAAATAGGTCGCGCGCGGATTCGTTTCGGCCCTGCGCCAGTTGGGCGAGGGCTTGGTACCAGGTAGCGGCGGGGGCAAAGCGAGAGCCCGTGCTGCGCACAGCCATGAAAAGGGCTTCAGCTTGGGCAGCATTGCCCTGAGCGAGGGCCGCATTGGCTTGGTAAAAGGTCAGCTCGGGCAGGGAATCGGGATGGGCGGCCTGCCACTGGGTCAGTTGCTGCTGAGAAAGGGCGTAATCGCCGACTTCATAAGCGGCCATGGCGGCCTCCAGGCTGGTCTGCGGCTGGGGTTGAGCGGCGCGGGTTTGGCCGCTGAGAACGTTGGGGTAGGGCTCAAAATGCGCGGCCAGCAGCTCCTCCGGCGAAGCCGGGCGAGGCCAGGCCAGCCAGATGACCAAGGCCAGGGCGGCCGCTACGCTGATGGCTCCGGGCCAGCGCCAGCGCCGACTTGGTCCGGTATCCAAAGGCCGGACCTTTTCCCAGCGCTTGATCTTCTGCCGCATTTCCTCCCGGCCTGCGGCCTTGAAGGCCAGCCGTAGGTCCTGACCCAGAGACAGGGCTTCGCGCAAGCTGGCATCCTGGTTCGCCAGGGCTTCCAACTCGGCTTGCTGCGCCGCGGTGGCTTTGCCGACCAGGTAGCGGTCTAGCCGCTCGTCTTCGAACCAGTCTTTTTTCATCAGATAAGGTCTTTGTCCCAGTGAGTTTCGATCCAGTTACGAAGTTGGCGCATGCAGCGGGCTTTTTGGGACTTGACTACGTCTTTGTTTTTGTAGTCGAGCTTGTGCATGACGGCTTCGGAGGTGTAGCGATGGTAGTAGAGCAACAGCAGCAGGTCACGGCAGCGCTCACCCAGCTGATCGATGGCTTGCCGCAGCAGTTGCTGGCGCTCACTCAGTTCCAGCTGATGGTTGACCACCGCCTCGGCAGCCGGCAAGCCCCCGTCATATTCGGGCAAACTGGTGTAGCGCTGCGCCTTACGAAAACGCTCTAACAGCAGGATGCGACCGATGCCAAAGAGGTAGGTCTTGAGCTGGCTGCGGAGATGATCGATTTTTCCTTCCATGATATTCTCATAAAACACCAGCATCACTTCTTGGTACACATCCAGGGCTTCGGACTGGGCGCAGCGAAATCTGCCACAGGCCCAACTCACAAATTCTTGTCGGTATGCGGTATAGACTTCTTGCAGGCGGTCCTTTGCTCCCGCTTTGATAGCTGCCAGCAACTCCGCATAATCTTCTTGCATGTTCTTGAGGTTGATGTCTGATGAAGCAGAAAGGTAAACATCTCCTGAGAGAAAAAGGAAGGAAAGGAAATGGGCGGGTTCAGTTTTGGCCAGAATAAGGAAGCGCACATCCTTCAGGCGATTCAAACTGTTTCAAGTGTACGCTGGCGTACACTGGGTGTTCACCATCGTACGGGAAGGGAATTTTTGGATAATGTAATTAATTGAAAATCAATTTATTAGGGGTGGTATGCGAATTGGATTGGGTAAATAGCGCGACCAGCTCCGGCTATCGCTGCGACACAACACTAAGGCTTTCCTTTCAAACGGACAACCAGCAACCCCCTTACCAATGAGTTCTCTACCCATGCGTTTTTCCCCGTCCGAAAATCCCGCTGTCAACCCAGATGGTCGGCAAGCCCCCGTCACCTTTTCTCGCCTGCATCGCCTGCGGCAGCAGTACCGCAGCCAAGGCATCGGCATTCACTACGTAATCCGCGGCGAGGTAGGTTACCGCATCGACCATCAGCCCTTCAAAGTCGGTGCCGGACACTACGTCCTGATCGGAGATGGGCAAGAGGTGTCGCTCACCCTTGAGGCCGACGAATGTCCGGTGGAGCGGTTGCTTGTACAGCTGCCCTATCCGCAGGTCCAGGGTATGTACAAAGAACTGAAGGGCACGATCGAAGACCCTTGCGAGGATCCTTTTGCCGAGATCGACGGAAAAGTAGCGATCTTGGAGCATGTCTACTCGGTGCAGGGCAATGTCTTGGGGCAGCTGCTCCAGGAGCTGAGCCAGTCCCCGGCCTGCCAGCGCGAATTGGCGGCGCGGGAGGGAGAAGCGTTTCTTGACGAACTCACCGAGCGGCTGCTGCTGACCCAAGGCAAAGTCTTTCAGCGCTTGGCCCGCATGAGCAGCGCCAAACTTTCTACCAAGAAAGAATTGTACCGTCGGCTCTGCATGGCCCATCGCTACATCCACGAGCACCTCGGCAACACCCTCGACCTCGACACCCTCGCACAAGTCGCTTGCCTCTCGAAGTTTCATTTCATCCGCCTCTTCAAAGAGGTCTATGGCCAGACGCCCCGGCAGTACCTCATCGCCCAGCGTCTCGACCGCGCCTCCAACCTGCTCAAGCATTCAGAAAAAAGCTTCCACGAAATTTGCCAGGAAGTCGGGCTGAAGGACAGCAGTTCTTTTGGTCGCCTCTTCAAGCGAAGCTTTGGCGCTACCCCACAGATTTACCGGCAGATGCATGGGGGGGGTAGGGGATTGGGGAATAAGGGAATTGGGGAAATAAGGGAAATAAGGGGAATAAAGGGAATAGGGGGAATAGGGGAAATAAGGGGAATAAGGAAATAGGGGGAAATGGTGGAATAGTTGATTGGGTGAATGGTTTGGCCGAATTTCCCTACTCTGAAATTCCTACTCCCTACTCCCTACTCCCTACTCCCTACACCCTACACCCTACACCCTACACCCTCATCTCCCACAAAAATTTGGAGGTTTTGGAAAATGGATCTACCTTTGTGCCTCGTTTTTCACTCAACTAAAGATTTGAGGTTACATGCCTGTAAAATTAAGACTACGCCGTCAAGGCCGACGAAAATCTCCCCACTACGCCATTGTGGCTGCTGACTCTCGCATGCCGCGCGACGGTCGTTACATCGAAAAGATTGGTTTTTATGACTCGGTGGCTGAGCCCGCAAAGGTCTATGTAGACCATGAGGCTGCCCTGAAATGGCTGGGCCAAGGAGCCCAGCCGACCAACACCGTTCGTTCGCTGTTGCGTCATACCGGGGTCACGGTCAAATTTGCCCTCTCCAAGCAAGGCAAGTCCGAAGAAGATGCCGAGCGCATTTTCACCCGCTGGTGGGAGGCCAAGAAGGCCAAGAAAAAGAAAATCATGGTTTCTGTCGACATCCACGGCAACCCGCTGGAGGAATTACCAGAAGCCCCTAAGCCAGCTAAACCTGAGCCTAAGGTAGCAGAAGCTGCCCCCGAGGCCGCTCCAGAAGAGGTCGCTGAGGAGGAAACCCCTGTCGCGGTAGCCGCTGAAGAGTCTGCCGCCCCAGAAGCCGAAGCCCCTGCGGCAGAAGCCGAGGAAAAAGAAGCCGCGCCAGAAGC
>CAZIVQ010000299.1:3605-5684 GCA_964542415.1 uncultured Bacteroidia bacterium
CAAAGCTGAAGCTGCGCCAGAAGCCGCAGAGGTCAAGGAAGAAGCTGCCCCAGAAGTCGAAGAAACTAAAGCTGAAGCTGCGCCAGAAGCCGAGGAGGTCAAGGAAGAAGCCGCCCCTGAAGCTGAAGAGCAACCTGCCGAAACCGCCGCGCCCGAGGAAGAAAAGGAAGAGGAGAAGAAAGCGGAATAAGTTGATATACCTGATTTCGAACCTGCCATCTTCAGTGTCCTGGAGATGGCAGTTTTTTTTGCCGATTTGGCGTATGTTCCCTCTTCCCGAAGCTGCGCTAAAGCTGCGCTTTTTCCCTGAACCCTGAACCCTGCCCCATGAACCGTGACGCTTGTGTAGAACTCGGCTACCTCTCCCGTGCCCATGGCTTGCGGGGAGAAGTAAAGGTGCGATTCGATGTCCATGACATCCAGGAATACGCCGATACCGAAAAACTGTGGCTCGCCAGGAAGGACCAACCCTTGAAACCCTATAAAGTCGAGCAGTTTCGCATCCTCGACAAGGAAATGGCCATCGTGGCCTTTGAGGGGATCAGCGACCGCAACCAGGCCGATGCCCTGATTGGGCAGACGGTTTACTTTCCCGAAGCTGAGCTGCCTGCTTTGGCGGAGGACCACTTTTTCTACTTCGAAGCCATCGGCTACCAGGTAGTGGATGCGGCCTTGGGTCCCTTGGGTACCGTAGAAGCCTTCGTCGACAGCCCCGGTCAGGACCTGATGGTCATGGCCTACCAAGGGAGCGAGGTCCTCGTGCCGGTCACCGATGCGTTTGTGCTCCGCGCCGACCATCAGGCCCGAACGCTCCACACCGCTTTGCCAGCAGGCCTGCTGGAGATGTACCTCGGTACCGAAGAACCCGAGTAAGAAGAGGAGGAAGTTTGATCCCCCAGCCTCGAATGGAACTTCTGCCGCCGCCTAAAAAAAGCCTCCCCGGAAACCCGGGGAGGACACGTTTGCGTTTAGCGCTCCTCCAAAAAAAGTGTGATGACGGAAAAAGCTGCCGCAGGAAAAAGGAATGAGAAAGGCAGCTTCACCGGCCTTACAGGCCCAAGCGGAGGGCATCAATCCCTAAGTTACCGCAGTAGACGGTGCGACCATCGATGATCACAATCCCGCTATCTGCCGAAACCCGCATTTGAACCAGTCCCCGGGCGTTGGTAAGCCCGTAGGACCATTGACCGCAGGCACGAATGGTAACCCGCTTGTCTGAAGCCGGCGAACCGTCAGCTTGGAGCACCATAAAACAGCAGAGGTGCATAAGCATAGGAAAAAGTGGCTGAAACATCCGTCTGACAACGCGGGAATTACGAGCCACCTTCATGCCCCTTTTGGGGGCCTGACGATGTTACAAATACTTATCTTTTTTAAAGGTACGCATTTTTTGACCTCTCCAAAATTTTAGGTATTAGCACGGAAGTATTTTCTGCTTGAGCGGCAAAAATCAGCATTACAAAATGCGGATCATGCTGCCTTGGTACCCTTCATTGAGGCACTGCAGGTAGGAAAGGCCATCAGCGTTTTCGATATGGGCGGGGGCCTGGAGGTTGATGAGCTGCTTGATGGTGCGCACCTGCCCGTTGAAGGCGGCAAAATGCAGGGCAGAATTGCCGTCGTCATTGAGGGCACTGACCTTGGCCCCGGCCTTCAACAGGGCCTCGATCACCTCGGTGTGGCCATACCAGGCCGCCAAATGCAGGGGCTGAATCCCTAATTCCATTTGACTGTGATAGTCGGCCTGATGCTGGAGCAGCACCTGGGTACAATCGGCACAACCAGATATGGCCGCAGTATGAAGGGGGGTATGCCCTCGGTTGTTGCGGGCCTGCCATTCTCCCCCAAATTCGATCAGCAGGGCAATGAGGGGCACAAATCCCGCTGCAGCAGCGGTGTGCAAAGGCGTTGCCGCCGCATAATTGCGGGCATTGGGATCGGCATCGCCTTCGAGCAGGAGGCGGGCCATGGCCAGGGCCCCTTCTTGGGCTGCCAGGTGCAAGGGCGTAAGCCCGGCTTCATCTTTTTGATCCGGATCAAAACCCGCTTCCAGGGCTGCGGTCAAGGCTTTTTCGTCTT
>CAZIVQ010000300.1:0-5683 GCA_964542415.1 uncultured Bacteroidia bacterium
CGCAGCATCTGCTTGAAGTCCCGGATGGCCCCGTCGCGGGTTTTGGCGTGGGTCAGTTGAATGAAGGTCTCCGGCTGCTGGTTGAAGCGGATGCCCTGCAGCGAATGGTTGATCGTCTCGATGCTCTCCTCGATCTGCGTCTCCTGGTTGTCCAGGGCCGTCTTAAAATGAGCGATGTCGTAGATCAGCCGCTCGTTCAGCCAGTCTTTGAACCGGGCCTGGTAGCGCGGCAGCTCCTCCTCTTTGATGCGCCGGTAGATGCGCTCAAATTCGGGCACATAGCCCAAATCCGGCCGCAGGTCGAGGGTTTCGGCCGTCCAGGTCGGATGCGCCGCCAGGATGTCGGCCGAGGGACTGATAAATTGCTGCATGGCCAGCAGCAGTTCCCGCTCCAGCTTGCCCAGCTCCCGTTCTTTGGCCGCCCGCTCACTGCCCACCACCCGGCCCAAATCCCGCTCTACCCGATCGACAGTGCTAACTTTCAGCTCTTCGCCCGCAATCCAACCCTCGATTTCGGTTGCGTGGGCCTGCCAAGGCTCGTTGGCTGCCGCAGCGAGGGCGGCCTCGGCTGCTTGCCAGGCCTCCCGGTAATTTTCCAACCGGCTCTGTAAGCGGCCCCGCAGCTCGATCTGGCGGTCGCGCGATTCCTCCTGTCGCTGCATGTCCGCCTCCACCTCGTCGAGCTGCCGCTGTAGCTCCCGCAAGTGATCCGAACTCTTGAGCAGCCGCTCGCGCTCCGCCTGATACGCCTTCTGCTGCTTGCTCACGCTCTTCAGGTCGATTTCGCTATACGCCTCGAATTCCTGCAACCGCAGGTAAGCCTCCCGCTGCGCCCGCAGTGCCTGGGCTCGCTGCTTGCGCTGGGCCAGGTTGGCCCCAACTTCACGCATCTCCTCCTCCAGGTCCTTCAACCGGCGCTGCACCAGGCGGATGGTCTCCTGGTTGTCCCAACCCAAGATGTGGGTATGATCTTCCCAAGCCGCTTCGCGGTCGTCGCGCTCATAGGCGCTGCCCGTCTTGCGCAGCCCCTTTTCGTTGAGGGCCTGGGGGTAGCGAGGCAAGGCCGCATAGCCCGATACCTGCACATGCCCAAAATGGGTCGCCACATAATCCCGTAGCCAAGGACTCTGCGGATGCCCCTGCTTGAATGCCAGCAAGTTCAACACGCTGTCCGCCGCGGGCTCAGGGACCATCACGCTGCTGCGCAGGTGGAGCAAGCGCAGGTGGCCGTCGAGCTTGAGGCGGTGCAGCGACTCCAAGGCCGCTGCCTGATGTGCTTCCGGCACCAGCACCGACAGGCCCAGGGGCCGCAGCAGTTGCTCCAGGGGCCGGGCCCAGGCTGCTTTGGCGGCTTCCTGCACCTGCATGAGTTCGGCCGCAAAAGGCAATTCTTTTTCCGAGACCCCCAGCTTTTCGGCCAGCAGCTTGCGCAAGCGGACCTGCTCCATCGGCAGGCGGTTTTGGCGTTCGAGCAAGGAAGCCAGCCGGTCGGCTTCCTCTTGTTGGATATGTTTCAGTTTTTCTTGCTCGATGGCCAGGCGGGTCTGATCCTGCTGGTTGGCTTCGGCGGCCTCGTCGAGCTGAGCGAGCTGCCGGGTACATTGCTCCAGGCCCCGATAAAACTGGGCTTCGGTAGGCTGCGGCGGCAGTTCGAGCTTGGCCACGACCGCCTGGTAGCGCGCCGCCTGCTTTTCGCGCCGGACCAATTCCTTCCCCGCCGCTTCGATCTGCCGGGCCAGGGCTTCGAGTTGGGCGTGGACCTCGTCTTGCTGGATGGCGATTTGCAGCTGCGTGCGCTGCTCACCCAGGGTCTTCAGCGCCTGCCGGGCCGCCTCGATCTGGCTGGTTTTGCGCTGGAGGTCGATCTCCAGGCTGTGTATAGCTTCTTGGTAAAGGCGATGGCGCTGCTGGGCAAAATAGGGCCCCAAAGCCGCTTCCTGCGCCTGCAAGCGCTCGCAGGCATCCCGGGCCTGCTCATGCTGCCCCTGCCGCTCAATCACTGGCTGGAGCAACGCCAGCTGCTGCCGCGCCCGCTCGATCGCCTGGTAGGAGGCCAGCAGGTTTTCGTAGTGGCCACGCAACTTCTCGTAGGCCTCCTCGCTGTTGATTTCCTCCAGCATGTGGGTGCGGATAAAATCGTTGAGGTTGCCCAATACCTTGATGCCCACCGTCTGGGCAAAGAGCGAGAGGGCCTTGCTGGACTTGAGGCCCAGGGCCTGGCTGAAAGCCTGGCTGTATTTCACAAAACTGTCGTACTCCTGGGCCGAGGTTTCCCGCTTGAGGCGGCGCTTCCACTGCCCGGCAGGGTCCAGAGGCACAAAATGACCGTCGATGTCCAGCGGCTCGGTCGCCACGAAGTAGGCTCGCTTGAGGCCCTGGTTGGCAAACCAGCGGACCTGGGCCAGGCAGAGAAATTCGCCCGTATGGGCGTTGTGAAAGCAGCCGATCAGGATAGAATAGGCCGAAGCCTTTTCGCGCAGGTAGGTGGTAGTAGCACTCAGGCCGCTTTCGCTCTGCCGGGTAGAAAAAGCGCCCAACACGTAGCTTTCTTCGCTGCGCTCGCGCTTGCTCTCCGCACCCGAAGATTGGTTGTAAAAGCGCTGCTGCGAGGGGACCAAGAGGGTAAGAATGGCGTCGACCAGGGTGGTCTTGCCCGAGCCATTGGCACCGGTGAGCAGAGAGTTCTGGCTGCCGGGCGCCAAGTGCCAAATGTGCTGATCGAAAGTCCCCCAATTGAAGATTTCGACGTACTGGAGGCGAAAACCGCCGCTGGCTGGAGAAGAGAAAGGGTGAGACAAAAGCAGGAGATTGGAGAATGAGCGATCGGCTGAAAGCGGAAAGCGGCTAATTTTCAGCCGGATGGCCGGCGGCCAAGGCGGCCTTGATCTCGTCGAGCTTCTCGTTGGTGATCTTGGCCTTGACAATGCGCCTCACCTCAAAGGTGCGGCCCGCTTCGGCCTGGGCCTTCACCTGTACTTCCCGCAAGAAACCCAGGTTGGCCACGGCATTGATGTACTGGTCGAAGCGATCGAGCAATTTGACCCGGTCGTCCTGCTCGGTAAAAAACACCTCGATGCGCTCCTTGAGTTCGGCATCGGTCAGAAAGAGGCGGCGGCTGTCGGTATTGGCCACGTCGAATTCTTCCAGGGCCTCCCGTAGCAGCACCAGTAGCAGGGTCACCTCATAGCTCAGCGGGATGCGCCGGGTGAGGCGCGGCAGCGGGTTGGGCTGCCCGTCGAGTTCGTCGGGTTGAGTGAGAAAGGCAAAGCCTTCCGCTTCATTGAGCAGCAGCTCCAGGCCAATGGTGGCAAAATACGCCCGGATTTGCGCCTGGTAGGCCAGCAAGCGCTCCCAGGCCCGACGGTCCTCGTCGTAGACCACGCCCTGCAAAAGGCGCAGCAGCAAGGCGGCATAAGGGGGAAGGGGTGGGTTTTCAGCAGGCAAAAGCAGCGGTTGAAAGGTAAGACAGAAGACGAAGGTAAGGGAGAATAGCTCAAAGAGGCAAATGCTCTGAGTGGGTTTTCCAGCCAGGCGGCTAGCGCGGCGGGCTGTTCGCCTGCTGTCCGGGGGCGGTCCGCCGATATACCACCTCGGGCACCTGCACCTGCTGCTGCCCGGCCTCGGTTTCCCACCGCAGGCTGAGCTGCCGCTGCCGGTCGATGCGGTGTTGCTGCCCAGCCGAGGCAATGGCCAGGTAAGTCACCACCTCGGCCAGGCCCTTCTGGATGGGGTAAACCGCCACCACCTCGTCCAGGGGCACCTCGGGGCGGGTCTCCAGCAGGGCGGCGAGCTGGGCTTCGAGCTGCTGCCGGTCGAGGGAAAACTGGTCGACCAGCTCGCTCAGGTCCAGGGCTTCGCGCTCGGCTTCCCCCACCGCCTGCGGCTGCTGCGCAAAGGTAGAGGCCTGCCCCCGCTCTCCCAGCGGCCGGTCCAGGCTCAAGTCCACCTCCGGCTCGCCTTCCAGCCAGGTAAAGGCCTTTTTCCCCTGAAAAAGCCCCGCCCGGGTCACCGCCGCGTGCTTGATGGCGTTGATCAGCTCGCGGGTGCGCCGCCGCTCGGCCCGGTCCTGCTCCGCCAAGATCCGGCTTAGCTTTTCGGCGATCAGGTGGTTGCTGTCCAGCACCCGCTGCCCGGCATGGTGCAGGTAGAATTTCAGCCGCTTCAAAAACGGGTCCTTGGCCTCAATCCCCCGCTCGGCCAGCACCTCGTACACCTGCTCGATCAGCTGATTTAGTTCGTCCTGCTTGTGGTCGGCAATCATAAACTGCCAGAAGGCGTAGAAACTCCGCCCCTGGTCCGAGTCTTTCAGCGCGTCGGTGGCGTCGAGGGTGTAGCCCACGATCTGTCCCCGCCCCATCGACTGCTGCGTCTGCTTCTGGTAGATTGAGCGGCTGATCTCCTTGAAATTTTGCTCCACCTGCTTGAAATCCGAGGTCAGCTCGCGGGCATTGCGCAGGAGGTGAAAGAAACGCTCCTTGATCTGGGTGTCGGTGTAGGTTTCCACCCGGCCGCTGCGCTGGATGCGACGGATCTCCTCGTTGAGCGCAGCCCGCTGTTTCTTCAGCTCGGCGATGCGCCACTCGGGGTCGGCCGAGGCATAGTTAACGATCTCCTGCAACTGTCGGCTGAGCTGGAGAAAGCGCGACTCGGTGCCCACAAACTCCTCGGTCTGCAAGCTCTCGATCCATTGAAAGGCCTGCTCGGTATAGGGCGTGAGTTCGAGCATGGGCTCGCCCTGCTCGTCGGGGTAGCGACGCAGGTAGCGGTGCTGCTCGTCGCTCCAGGTCTGGAGCAGCAGGTCGGCCGACTCGCTGGGGCTCAGCTCCCTGGCGTACAGCTCGGCCTCGTCGAGGTATTCGAGGTACTCCACCAGCCGGGATTTCAGCTCGTACTGCGGGCGCACCAGCTGGTTTTGGGCTTTGAATTCGCGCTGCAAAAAACTCAGCACCAGCGGGGCGTTTTGGGCCCGAAGCAGGCGCACCACCGGCGAGCGGCCGAGCAGGGATTGGAGGGCTTCGTAGGTCATGGCCGGAAAGTGGCTATTTTTTTCCATTCTCTCAAATTCCCCCTGATCCTCACGCGGCCAGGCTCAAAAAATCGTGAGCCAGGCAGGATTTCTCCGCTGCGCCCAAGTCAAGCTCCCCCTTTCCCCAACAGCCACTCTTTGAAGTGGGGCGAACGGTCCGCGCTGACGACGGTTTCCTGGTCAGCCGGGGGCTTGAGCAGCAGCTTGACCCGCGACTTGGAGTAGGTGTGCATCTGCTCGATGGCGGCATAGTTGACGATGAACTTGCGGTTGATGCGGAAAAACTGGCTGGGGTCCAGCAGTTCTTCGAGCTGCTCCAGGTGGTAATCGACGGGGAAATTGCGGCGCGGAGCTGCCCGGAGCGCGCCTTGATCAGCTCGAGCGGGGCATCGGAACTGAAGGCGACGCGGCCCTGCTCGGTGAGATAGAGGGGAGAGGGCTGGGCCCAGAGGCCAGGAGGCAAAATCGCCGTCAGGGCGAGGAGTAAGCAAAGGAGGCGCATGGTGAAGGCGTTAGGAACGGGCGGAAGGAGGGTAAAAATGAGGCTTTTGCGGCAAAGTTGCCGCCTGAATATGCCTGGACCAGGAAAATTCCGGTCTGAATCTGCCCGGACGGCAGTCTCTGAGTGATAGACGGATAGATATTGAGATTTTGAGA
>CAZIVQ010000301.1:0-5677 GCA_964542415.1 uncultured Bacteroidia bacterium
TGCGAAAACAGGTAGGCAGCCATGATGTCACCCACCGCCGCGTAGGCTTCGTTGCTGCCTTCAGCGGTTTTCATCGACTCCAGGTCCGTGAGCAATTGGAAGATCACCGACCAGTAGGTGCTGTTGGTGCCCATCTCGTAGCGGTCGATCCGCTCAAACTCCACGCTCGCAGCAAACTGCGTCAGGTAGTTGGCCAAGCGATGGCCTTGCTGGTAGGTATTGTGGTCAGCGGCCACCGAGATCACGTTGGACAGCAGAAACTGCGGCCCGATTGCCTCCGGTTCGTTGGGGTTGGCGTTGATCTCCTCGAAGTCCCGGGTACAGCCCCCAAACAGCAGGGCCACAGCCAGGAAGGATAAGATGAATTTATGCATGAACGTATTTTTTTCGGGTAGAATAAGGCAAGAGAATGAAGCTAGAATTCCGTCTTAAGGCTGATGCCATAGCTGCGCGTGGAAGGATAAGACATGTCGTCCACGCCGTAGACGATGTTTCGCCCCTGGAAGGCGTTCAGCTCCGGATCAAAATGTGGGTTTTCGGTAAACAGCAAGAGGTTGCTGCCGATCACCCCCACCCTGATGCTTTCAAAACCGATGGCTTGACTGCTGCGCGCCGACAGGGTGTAATAGAGGCTCACTTGCCGCAGTTTGAGGTAAGAAGCGTCGTACAAAGCACTGGCCTCATTGCCCCGGTCATAGAAGTTGTTGTAAAACTGGCTGGCGGGCACTGAGGTCGTATTGGGCACATACTGAGGCTCGCTGGCCGTGCCTACGTTCATCACCCCATCGCCTACCACGCCGTTTTCCCGGCCGACCAGGGTCTCCGCGAGTACCCCCGAGGTGCTGCCCAGGGCCTTGAGGCGCGAAACGATGGTGCCGCCCTGACGCCAGTCAACCAGCGCGGTCAGCACAAAGCCCTTGAAGCGAACCTCATTGCGCAAGCCCATGAAAAAGTCGGGGTTGTAATTGCCCAGCAGCCGCAAATTGGCATCTTGAACCGGCAGGCCATTGGGACCGTAGAGGGTTTCGCCGTCGATTTCGACAAAGCCCGTCCCGTACATGTCCCCTACCCTGCCGTTTTCCCGGGCGATGTAAAAGACCGTGTTGGACCCGCCACTCCCCCGGAAGACGCTGGCCTCCCCGGTCACGTATTGGTCTACCCCCTCCGGCAGCACGGTCACCACGGAACGGTAAGTAGAAAAGTTCACCGAAGCCGTCCACTGAAAATCCTTCCGGGAAATGATCCGGGCACTCAGCAGGGCCTCCAGGCCGCGGGTACGCACCTCGCCCCCATTTTCGATGACATTGCTGAAACCAGCGGCTTGGGAAATGGGTCGGCCGATGATCTGGTTGATGCTGGTATTCTGGTAAGCCGAGACTTCCAGTTGTACCCGATCGTTGAAGGCCCAAAGCGACAGCCCGGCCTCGTAGGCATCGAGCCGCTCGGGCTTGAGGTTGGCATTGCGTAGCACCGTCTCATTGGTCACCCTGAAAAAGGAGCCGTAGTTCTGGTTGAAGCGGAAGGTGTTGTTCAGCTGATAGGGATCGGTGTCGTTGCCGACGCGGGCCGCATTGAAGCGGAGCTTGAGGTAGGAAAAAGGCTGCGGCAGCGCCACCATGTTGGACAGTACATAGCTCAGCCCGGCAGAATAAAAGGCAAAGGAATTGTTGTCCGCCGGCAGGGTGCTGCTCCAGTCGTTGCGCACGCTCAGGTCGAGGTAAAGGGCCGAGCGAAAACCCAGGTTGCCAAAGGCATACAGGCTGTTGATGCGCCGCTCGAATTGCTGGCTGCTCCCCCGCAAAGGCGAGCGGGAATTGGCCAGCGAATAGACCCCGGGGACCGCCAGCTGATAGGCCTCTGCCGCCGTGTAGTCGATCCGCTGATCGAAGCGATTGGCCCCAGCCGAAACTGTAAAACGAAGGTCCTCACCCAGCCGGTCTTCATAAGACAGCAAGGCGTCGGTATTCATTTCAAAAAAGCGCACATCGTCCTCCCGGTACCCCCCAAAAGGCCGCCGGTTGGTGCTGAAGGTCCGGCGGAAGGTCCGCGCATCGTTGTACACATCGGTTCCCGTGCGTAGCCGCAGGCTCAGCTTGTCGGTGACATCGTAGGTGAGGGCAACATTCCCCAGCATCCGGTTTTTGTCGAAGGCATTGGTGTTTTCGAACAGGGTCAGGTAGGGATTGGTGAGCCAGAGGTAATTGAAATCATAATGCTGAATGCCCTCCTGTCCCGCCTGCCAGTAGTCGCGCATGGCCCCCAGATCGGTTTGCCGCCCGGTCCAGTTGAAGCCATACATGATGTTTTCGTAGCCGTAGCCGAGGTTGGGGCGGTTATCACTGCGCGAATTGATGAAATTCACAAAGGCATCGACCCGAAAACGGCGGGTAAACTGCTGGTCGAGGCTCAAAGTCAGGCCATCGCGGCTGAGGTCGGTATTGGGCAGAATGCCTTGGTTACGCAGGTTGCTGTAGGCTAGCCGCAGGCCCCCGGTTTCGCTGCCGTAGCTAACCGCTACATTGTGCTGCGAGGTGATCCCAGTTTCGAAAAAGTTGCGCACGTTATCCGGCCGGGACACCCAGGGCGTAGGGGTGATTTCGGTAAAAGACCCATCGGGCAAGGTCCGGGCGATCACATCCCCGCCGCGCACGGGATTGCCGCTGGCATCCACCGAGGGGCTGTCAAATTGCTTGATCAGCAAGCCCTGATCGAGGCGAGGTCCGTAGCTGCTGATGCCGCCATCATTTACCCCGGCCCCGATGCCATTCTCAAAAGCATACTGCCCATTCGAACCGCCACCGTAGACATTCTGGTAATCCGGCAAGGTCAGCAGGGTTTCAAACGTCAGCAAACTACTGGTTGTCACGTGAAAGCCGGGCTTTTTGCCGCCGCGCTTGGTGGTGATGACCACCACCCCATTGGCGGCGCGGGTGCCGTAGAGGGCCGCTGAACCGGGGCCCTTCAGGATCGAGATCGATGCGATGTCGTCGGGGTTGAGGTCAGCCACCCCATTGCCAAAATCCACCTCCTGGATGTTGCCGCCATCGTTAAACAAATCACTGGCGATCAAGTCATTGCTTATTGGCACCCCATCCACCACAAAAAGGGGTTGGTTGGTGCCGCTGAGGGAATTTTCTCCCCGGATGACGATGCGGGAAGAAGAGCCGACCCCCGAAGAGCCATTGGTCACTTGCACCCCGGCCACTTGCCCAGCCAGGCTGTTGACCACATTGGTCATGGGCACATCGGTGAGCTGTCGCTCGTCGACCCGGCCCACGGCAGAGGTGAGCGATTGCTTTTCGCGCTCAATCCCCAGGGCAGTAATCAGGACGCCTTCGATCTGGTTTTCGCTTTCTTCAAGGAGGATGGTCGCAGGCAATTGGCCCTTCGTGACCGGAATTTTGGCCGTTTCGTAGCCATAGAAGGTGATGCGCAGGGTAAAATCCCGGGAGTCCGTCTTTAGGGTAAAGCGGCCGTCCTCTCCGGTGAGGGTGAAGTTTTGGGTGCCCACTTCATTGACGGTGGCCCCGACCAGGGGTTGGTTTTCGGCGTCTAGAACCTGGGCGGAGTAGGACTGCGACTGGGCGAGTAAGGCCCCCAGCCAGCAGACCAGGCCTAAGGAGAGCAAATATTTTTTCATCAGATGGTGAGTTGAGAAGATGCGAAGAAAAGGGAGGCCTCCTCTGCAAAGCTGCCAAAAGCCAGCCTTTTCGAGGTGGATTGCCTGCTCCCCCGGCAAAAGGGCCAGAGGAACCAAGCAGGCAGGGCCAGCCAACGCAGGCGACAGGCCTTTGTCTCCTGCCGGGAGACAAAGGCAAACGCAGGTTCGGGAGGTGAACCCTGCCGGTAAGGAAGAAAGGGAGAGGAAATCAGCGCCGAGGGGGGCCACGCAGGGGGGCAGGCGCAATGAGAAAGCCCGGCAACATCAGGCTTGGCTGGGAGAGAAAAGGACCAGAGGCCGGGCGCAGCAATTGCCGGGCGACCCCAGCTAGGGCATGGTGGGGGCAGGTCTCAAGGAAAGATTCCAGGCTAGGCCGGTCATCGATATCATGCAGGGCAACCAGGTAGCTAATTTTCGGCACCTTGGCCGCCAGGGACTGTCCCAAGGCCGCTCCCAGGCGGGAAGTGTTCCAGGGCAAGCGGGCAAATGAACCGGCGTCGAACTGCGCCCGGTTCATGCCGATAAGGTAGACCCCGCCATCATTGGCCGGGCCCAATACGGGTTGGTTTTTCTCTAGCTGCTGCACCGCCTGCTGCAAGAGTTCTACCGAAAGCTCGGGGCAGTCGTTGCCGATGGATATGACCCGCTCGTATCCCTGGTCAAACAACTGCTGAAAGGCCCCGGCGAGGCGCTCGCCAAAGGATCCGCCCCGCTGTTGGGGTTCATCTATCCAAAACACCTCCAAGCCGCTAGCTTGAGCCAGGGACCGGGTGCGACCGATGAGTTGCTGGAAAAAGCTCGCCTCCTGCCCTACTTTCTGTGAATCAAACAAGCGTTTCCGTTTCGCTTCCCGGCGGGAAGAGAGCGAAAACACCATCAAAGCAGTTTGGGCAGATCGGTTCATTGATGAAGCAGTGAGGCAGAAACCTGAATCGAAGCAACGCGCTGCGAAAAGTACCCCAGCTTGCCAGCGATCAACTTACGAAAAAAGCAAGTTGCCTGGATCAGGCTGCCGGAAATTTAGGCCAGAAGGCAGCTTTGCAAGGCGTTTTCGCTTACGTAACTCCTTGCATGTGTTTACAAAACAAGGGTTCTGGCAATCAGTGGTTGTCATCAGGCAGACACTAACCTGAAAATTGCCCGCTCTGTTCATGACCTGCTTTCGTCTTCCAGCGGAGGCCTCCGACCCAAAACCTGCTTTTACCCCACCAAAAACACCCGCAAACTCACCGGGCCATGCGCACCCAGCACCAGCGACTGCTCGATGTCGGCGGTTTTGGAGGGCCCGGCGATGAAGACCCCAAAGCCTGGCAGGTCGGTACCGAGCCGCTCGTAGGCTTGGTGCATGTTCCAGAGGAGCTGGTTTTTGGGTACGATGAGGCCGAGCTGTTGGGTGATGTAGGGCGCAGCGCGATGGGTCAGCTCCTGCTCGGTGATCCAGATGGCGCCATTTTCCGCCACGCCAAAGTGCCCGCGGAAGACCGCAATCTGTAGCTGATCCAGCTGATGGGGGTCCTCCACGGCGTCGAGGGCGCGCGCCTCGGGCCACACTTCTACCGGGGCATGGCACCAGGCCAGTTCCACCTCCGGATGCTGCTCAGCCAGGTAGCGGCCGATGGCGGCTTCATCGGGTACCGGCACCACTTCGCCTCCTACTTTTTCGACCGCTAGCGAAAATAAAGCCGGAAGTTCGCCCTCAGGCGGCAACGGCATGCGTTCGACCTCCGGCATAGGGCTGGGGGCCGGGCGGTTGCGGCGAATGGCGACAAGGATGTCTTTTTTGGCGGACATAAGGAGAGAGTTTTGGGTTTTGGGTTTTGGGTTTTGGGTTTTGGGTTTTTACCGTAGATCTTGGATTCCGGAGAAACCGGAAGGGCGCAGAGGTTCGCGGAGATTCGCAGAGGGGAGCGTTGGGAGTTTTGGGTTTTGGGTTTTGGGGTTTTGGGTTAAAAATATATCCTGGTGCAGCCCACAACCCCAGCGGGGTTGAATATTTGTAGCTCCGGCAGCATAACG